>NZ_JBHXWI010000040.1:0-102859 GCF_042671975.1 Rhodococcus sp. NPDC127593
TACCGCCGCGCCACCGAGTCCGCCACATCCGTCATAGCTCAACGGTAACGCCCGAAACCAGCTAAAGCGACATTATTTTGTCACAGGCCCTAAGGTGTGCCCGGTCGATGCCGAGCACCTCCATCAACCTGACAAGATGCTCGATGTAGTCGCCGATTTCGAGATCACTGGTCGCGGTCGTCGTCCAACCGTGCCCGGGGTAGTCGTAGAGGAACACCCGGTAGTGCTTCCCCAGTGCCCGGAGGTTCTTGACGAACGCCTCCAAATGCCCGCCGGTGCCGTGCATGATGATCAACGGCGCTCCGGCGCCATGCTCGAGTACTCGAGTCGACCACTGCCCCACCTGGACATGACGGATGGAATAATCCAAACCCTCGAGTTCGGCCCACAGTGTCATGACCTCTCCTTTTCGTGATGGTTGGTGTGCGGTTGCGACGTCTCGGCCACGAGAAGATCCGCGCCGCGCAAAACTTGCTCGACCGCGATCGGACGCTCGGGTGCGGATTGCACGACCCCGACTTCTCGGAGAAACGCCCGCACCAGATCGGAAGCCGCATATGCCGGGGCAGCGCCACCAACGATCCGGTCCGGACGCAGGAGCACGACCGACTCGGGGCGCGCATCGAACCACTTCTTCAGCACGCCGTCGTCGCCAATCACCATCCGGCCGGGCGCCGAACCTTGCCCGTTCTCGTTCCAGTTCAACTGCACAGCCGGACGAGCCGCAACCAGTCGAATGCCCGCACTTTCAGCAGCGCGGATGGCGTCCTCATCGAGGATTGCGAACGGATCGTTGTTCCACATGAGCAACGTGAACCAGTTTCCGATCGCATCATCCATCCGGACGGTTCCCTCGCTCCGGGTCGTCACCATCGGCTGCGGGAACAGCCTGCCGACCGGCGATGCTGCACCCTGAGACCCGACATGAGTGATTGCGCCGGTGCGCATCGTCGGCATCGGCTTGAACCGCATCTGTACGATGTACGACTTCAGTCGCGGCACTAAAGAAATGGTACGGAAGAAGAGATCCCGTGCCGATGCGATGACGGGGTTGGTCACCGAGATCACCCGCCCGACCGTGGTCGACAGCTGAATCATTGCCTGCACATGGTCACGCCGCTCGACATCGTATGTGTCGAGCAGGCGATCTCCCGCTTGCGCACGCACCACCATGGCGAGCTTCCACGACAAGTTGAGGGCGTCCCGGATACCGCTGTTGTAGCCCTGCCCCTGCCACACAGGCATCAAATGCGCAGCATCTCCCACGAGAAACACCCTGCCCAAACGGAATCGGTCGGCAATGCGTGACTGATGTGTGTAGACACGACGTCGAATGGTGTCCGGGGAGGACGTCGATGGGATGAAGGGCTCCATGAGAGCGGCGATGAAGTCGTCACGGTTGGCGTCTTCGGCGGTCTCGCCGGGCTTGAGCATGAACTCGAACCGCCGAATCCCATGGGGGATGCTGATCGAGGCGTACGGACGCCTCGGGTCGGCACCGACATAGGCTCCTGGCTGCCCGAGCGGGTCGTTGCGGATATCGACCACGAGCCAGTCAGATGAGGCTGTCTTTCCCGGGAAGTTGATTCCGAGCGCTTTGCGCGTCGCGCTGCGCCCTCCGTCCGCACCGACGACGTACTGGGCTCGAACCTTGCGGATGCCATCCAGGCCGTCGACGGTCACCGTCACGCCAGAGCCATCTTGCCCAAGGGCGATCACCGTGCTCGACCACTGCACTTCGACGTGATCGAACCGCGTCAGCCCTTCCAGCAGAACACGGTCAGCTAGGGGTTGTACGAACCCACTGCGCCGCGGCCAGCCGAAGTCCGCCATAGGCGGGGCCATGCGGGCGAGATCCCGACGCTTCCGATCCACGAAGACCAACAGTTGATGAGGAACGGTATGGGGCAGAACATGCTCGGCCAGCTGTACCGATTGAAACGTCCGCAATGACTCATCGTCCATGCCTACGCCGCGCGGGTAGTCGATGATCTCCGCTCCAGCTTCGACGACTACGACACGTATCCCATAGGCGCCCAATAGGTTCGCGACCATCAACCCCGAAGGCCCTGCCCCCACCACCACCACGTCGGCATCGATTCGTGGCTCGGAAGTTCCTCCGAAAGTGACATCATCATCCCTTGTATGTTCATTATTTGCAACATTACTGCTCGTTATTTGGTATATCCTAGGATAAGAGTGACTGACGTAACACGTCAAGCCCGATTCGACGGGACGGCACACTAAGCTGAATGCGTGCAACTATCGAGACATCCGGAGGGCGCTACGCGCGACGGAAATCAGACGTTTGCTCGTGGCCTGCGAGTCTTACTGGCCATAGCCGACGCAGATCACGGGATGACGGTGCGGCAGGTGGAGGAGATGCTGGGCGTGCACCGGTCAATCGCCTACCGCCTGTTGCAGACATTGAACGACTTCGGGCTGGTGTCGCGAGGGCAGCAGGGCGTGTACCTGCCTGGGGCCCGTATGGCCACCTTGGCAGACAGCTATCTGCCCTCCTTGCGCGAGGTCGCCATACCGTACATGCGCAGGCTCGCCGACCAGCTCGAGTCGACCGTGGCATTGTTCGTGGAACAGGGTTCCGATGCACTCGCGGTCGCCATGATGGAGCCCACCACATCGAGACATCACATCGCGTTCCAGTCGGGCATGTGGACACCTATGGACCGCGGCGCGGCGGCCTATGCGATCCTGGCCGGCAGTGACCCCGTCGACGGGGAACAGGAAGCCGTGCAGATCGCACGGGAGGCGGGTTTCGCACGTAGTCGCGGTGAAGTAGAGACCGGCGAGTTCGGAATCGCGGCCTGGATCCCGCTACCACCACATATGCCGCGCGCCTGTCTCAACGTCATCACACATCGTGTCGATATCGCCGACTCCGTCGGACCGGCGGTCCGCAAAGCTGCGAATGAGCTCGCTCACGCGCTTGCAGAGGAGAACTGACCCACCGCGGCGCCCCTCAATGCCCGGTCGAGCCCGCTCTCGAAGCTCCGGGCCTTCAGCCGCGCCTGAAACGGTCCTCAGCTGCGAACCGGTGACCACCCGCAGCTGAGGGCCGACGTCGACCTGCACGGGTCTCCCAGTAGCGTCAAAATTCATCGCGCACCCTCGCCGACACGAGCGAACAGTCCTGACCCGGCACCAAGGGCATCCGAGCCGAGGTCGAGTGCGCAGGACTGTCGTGCGCTGCCCAACTCGATCGGTCGGTGTCTCGAAGCCCGTAGACGACGCTCCAGCTGGCCTAGCGGCCACTCTCGCTGCGCAGCACTGCCCTTTCCGCTCGCGGGGCCTGCGGACAGATGCTCCCGTGTCCGCAGGTGTGTTCAGTCGAGCGGTAGCAATCTGTGCAGGCAGCTCGGGCAAACACCTTTTCTGTTCACCCGCGCCACATCGCCCTCCTGGCCTAACATCAGTCGTCTCGGCCGGACCTCACAGCGGGTGCTTCAGTGGTTGCGCGCCCCGACGTCCGGTCCGCGATGTGCTGTGCAGCGATGTATCCGAACGTCATGGAGGGTCCGATAGTCGAGCCTGCGCCCGCGTAGCTGCGACCCATCACGGAGGCGGCAGCATTACCCGTCGCGTAAAGACCGTCGATCGGTTTCCTGTCTTCACCCAGGGCGCGCCCGAACTCGTCGGTGACGACACCGCCGTTGGTGCCCAGATCGGAGAGACTGATCCGGAACGCGTAGTACGGACCGCCGTGCAGCGGCGCCAAGCTCGGATTCGAGAGGGTGATGTCGCCGTAATAGTGGTCGTAGGAACTCTCCCCTCGGTGGAACTGGGTATCCACGCCGGTGGCTGCGTCTCTGTTGTACCGCTCGACAGTCTGCTCAAGATTGTCCTGTGGGACGCCGATCTTCGCGGCAAGTTCCGGGAGCGACTGTGCGGAATGCATTGCGTCGGACTGCCGCCACGCCTTCGGCAGGCGGCGGCCCGTCGGTGCCGGCGCGAACGGGATCCTGAGGATGGGGAGATGCCCAAAGATGACGTAGCGGCGCCAGGACCAGTCGTCAGTGATGTACCAAGAAGGGATGTGAGGCACACCGGCCTCATGTTTGGCGATCATCTCGAATCCGAAGTCCTCGTATGGGGCTGCTTCGTTGATCCAACGTTCGCCGACGCCGTTGACGATGAGCTGGGACGGCAGCATGCGTTCATTGAGGCTGAACTGAATCTTGCCTGGGCCCCATTCAACGGCGGGGAACCACCACGCGCTGTCCATCAGATCCAGTGCCGCGCCCGCTTCGACCGCGGCCGTGATGCCGTCGCCGGTGTTCGTTTTCGTCCCGAGGCTGAGATCGGCACGAGCAGTGGGCTGCCAGATCTTGCGCATGACCGCGTTGTGATCGAATCCTCCTGCTGCGATGACGACACCGCCGCGCGCCCGCACCCGTACCGCTCGGCCCCCGCGTTCCACGAGAGCGCCGATGACCTGTCCGTCCTCCGTGATCAGTGAGGTCATCGGGGATTCCAGCCAGAGTTGGATGTCGCGTTTGCGGAGAGCAAGCATCAGTCGCGCCATCAGCGCCTGGCCGATCGTGGTGACTCGTTCGCCTGTCAACCGGGCACGAACCATACGCCAAATTAGCTTCACGAATAGTCGCTTGCCCGCCCAGGTCTGCCGCAGCCGATAGAAGTCCGGCAACTCGGTGGGGCCGATCCACATGCCACGGGGGGTGACCGCCAGCGGGGGGTGCAACTGGTCGACGTCATCACCCAGCGATCGCAGATCGACAGGGGGGACATTGATCGTGCTGCCGAGTTCCGACCCGTCGGGAAGATTCGGGTAGTAGTCGGGGTAGCCGGGCTTCCATACGAACTGCAGATCGGGGTCGAGGTTCTCGAGGAACTCGAGCATTCTCGGTGCCTCGTCGACGTACGCCTGCAGACGTTCGTCGGAAACGAGACCCTCGGTGATCTCTTTGAGGTAGCGGAACGTGCCGTCGGGGTCCGGGTTATGCCCCATCCGGGTCTGCGCGGGTGCGCCGGGCACCCAGATCCCACCACCCGAAAGCGAGGTGGACCCCCCGTACCACGGCGCCTTCTCCACGATGAGCGTGCGGAGACCGCGAGCATGTGCGGCAAGGGCAGCCGTGAAGCCACCCGATCCGGCACCAATGATGAGGACGTCGACCTCATCATCGAATTTGGTCTGTGTCATTGCTCCATGCCCTTCGTGTCGAGGTAGTCGTGTACAAACTTGATGAACTGTTCTGGTTGTTCGATCTGTGGGCAGTGCCCTGCGTCGGGCACGATTGCCGTATTCACCGTGGGGATGCGGGCTGTTAGCCGCTGAGCCCACCCAGCCGGTTTGAGTTTGTCCTTCTCGCCTTCGACCAGGAGGACCGGAACGGTGATCGCCTCGTAGCTCAGGTCACTCGAGCCTAATGTGCGGTGCCCGGGCCGACGGAAGCGAGCCGAAGCCACCGCCTCCCATGCACCGGGTAGGACGCTCGACTCGTATCGGCGCTGCACATACTCAGCGTCCGCGGGATGGGCGGGGTCCGCGAACAGCGCCTCAACGATTCTCCTCATCCCTTCAAGGGTGGCGTCGTAATCCATCAGCGCTGCCATATGCTCGTTGTCCTCGCTTTCTCCGCCGCCGCAGACAGAAATAAGTCGGCGCACCGGGAGAACTGGATTCGCCGAAGCAGCGTCGGCGAGCAGCATGGCGCCGCCCATCGAATTGCCGATGAAGTCGGCATGACCGATGCCGAGAAAGTCACAGAGATTCGCAAGATGGCGTAGGCGCCAGCCTCGGCCGTCGACGAAGTCAACGGTCTTCGCGGACTGTCCGAATCCGAGGATGTCCGGGGCGATCACTCGCCTGTGCTCCGCAAGCGGACCGATCACACGTTCCCAGGCGAGCTCAGCGCTGCCGCCGAACTCGCCGCCGTGCAGCAAGACGAGGGGTTCACCCTTCCCGGCTTCCAGGTAGTTGGTACGGAGACCGTTGATGGTGACGATCTGCTGCGTCCACGGTGATGATGACATGGTTACTACTCCTTTGCTGCGCTGATCTCACTCTTGCGCAGTACATTTCAGTTCTTCAACTGTGAGACAGCATCGACGCGTAGATCCACTTCTCAGCGGTTATGCACTTGTCCGCGGACCCGCGGCTATCGACGAAATGTTGCCTGAGCGAACGTTGCCAGGTTGGGACCGATCCTTCCGGAGTCGTGCTGGTCGACCGGGTCCGCGTTCCCGAAAAGTCCGGCACCACTCCCCTTGTTGATCATATGATGCACTTCTCATTATCATATAATGCACTCCTCCGGTCGGGTC
This sequence comes from Rhodococcus sp. NPDC127593, assembly GCF_042671975.1. NCBI lineage: Bacteria > Bacillati > Actinomycetota > Actinomycetes > Mycobacteriales > Nocardiaceae > Rhodococcus > Rhodococcus sp. NPDC127593. Next base: position 6,307 of record NZ_JBHXWI010000040.1, read on the forward strand.
TTTCCGGCCCGCTGGGGCGAGGCCGTCCCGAAGACGGTCGGCGACAGTCGGGGCGGCGGAGAACACGGGGTCGCCCATCGTCGGCACCCGCGGGTTGTGTTCTGAACCTACGACTACGCGTGATCCGACTACAGCCCTTCCCGAACCTTCAGCTGATCCACGAAAAGCCGCAACCTCGCTCATCAATCCGAGTGGCTCCCGAAGGCCGCCCATCTACCGGCGCCCGCAGCGGACAGCGAGGCAAGGGGATCGTCCGCCGACTCATTGCAGCTTGTCCAGTATGAGCTCCGCCTACGTTGCACCAAACACGGTCGAGCTGGCAATGGACGACGGCCGATTCGCCGTAACCCGACTTTTCACGATCCGCCAATCTGTTCGTTATATGCATGTTTTTGTCGCATCATATGCTTGACAGCCATGCGGATCTTCTCTAAATTGGCGACAGGCGCAGCGTGTGACCTCCATCTCTACACAACACGCGTGTGAACAGCGTCGTAAGGCCGCGGATGCGGCAACAGAGGAGACAGTGTGGTTACGCAGACAGCTTTCGGCTTTGACCGCACGCTTACAGCATTCGCGCTCACCCGCGGCCCTGCTTCACCGGCGGCGCCCCAAGCCAGCGAAGCGAAGGGCCTCCCCTTGATGCGCGCATGTCTCTGCGACCGCGGTCCAAGACCCCGACTTGGAGCCAAGCACGTCGCGGCGGCGAAGGCATTCCATGCCGTGGGCGGCGCCCCCTCCGATGGCGGTTCGACGTCTATCGCGAGTATTGACGGTTCAGGTCCCACGGCGACGCCCACAGCACCGCAGGAACAGACCAATGAGGTTCAATCCTTCGTGAACGCCTGTGTGATCGCCCCGGGGGTTCGGTCGCACCGCATCGTCACGTTGCGGCACCCGAGCGCTGTGAACGGAGCGCTCGTTTCCTGCGTACATCGGCCACCATTTACCCTGTCTACCAACTTCATTCTGTCGGCGCCGCCCTAAAACAGAGACAGCATCGGATCTCTGCCAGCAGCCCAGTAAATCTCCGGCTGGCCGAGCCACCGGCACAGACAGCAATCACACCAGGGCCGGGCAGCGCTACAACGCACAAAGCAATCGCACCTACGAACATAAGGAACACCATGACTGCAGACACCGTTCAAAGCGGCGCCGAACAGTGGGCCGCCGACTTTGAGAGCGCCTTGACTAACGGCGATTCCGGCAAGCTTGAGCGGCTCTTCGCCGAGCAGTCCTATTTGCGCGACAATGGTGCTCTCACTTGGGATTTCCGGCAGTTTCATGGTCGCGAGGCCGTCGTCTCAACATTGCTGGCCGTCGCCGGCGACATTCGGCCGAGCAACTTCAGGACCTCCAAGGCATGGCCCACACCGCACGTGCTGGGCGAAGGAGAGTCGGCCGTGGTGGAGGCCTTCTTCGACTTCGACACGGCGACGGGGTCCGGCGTCGCTCTGATCAACGGCGTCCCCGACAGGCGCTCTCCACATGGATTCGTCGCCAGTGCCATCTACACGCGCCTTGAAGGAATCACGGGAGCCGAAGCCCCTCCGTTGCACCCGCGAGGCGGCGGCTTCACACCCGCGTACCCGGGTCAGACATGGGCTGAGCACCACGCCCACAAGCGCGCGTACCTCGATCGCGAACCCGAGGTACTCGTCATCGGCGCCGGCCAGGCCGGCCTGGTCGCCGCAGCGAACCTCGATCAGCTCGGCGTCGACACCCTTGTCGTCGACAAGAACGACAAGGTAGGGGACAACTGGCGCACTCGCTACGACTCACTCCTACTCCATAACCCGGTGGAGATGAACGGATTCCCGTACCTGCCGTTCCCGCGGCACTATCCCGAATATCTCCCGAAGGAGATTGTCGGTGACTGGCTCGACATCTACGCCCGCTATCTCGATCTCAACGTGTGGTCCGGAACCGACTTCCTCGGGGCGGACTTCAACGGCGACACCGGGCAGTGGACTGCGACCCTTCGGCAGAGCGATGGCACTCATCGCGTCCTGCATCCACGTCACATCGTTCATGCCACGGGCGGCATCGGCGGCAAGCCCGCCATCCCCGAATTGCCCGGACTGTCGTCCTTCGCCGGCAAGGTGATGCACTCTTCGGCCTACACCAAGGCATCCGAATACGGGATCAAGAAGGCCATCGTCGTCGGTGCTTCGACGAGCGCCCACGACATCGCCTTCGACCTGCACAACAACGGCGTCGAGGTGACCATGGTGCAGCGCAGCCCCATCGTGGTCAATCATGTCGACACCGCCAACCTCGCCTACGCCGGATACATCGATCCGAGCATCCCCACCGAGTTGGTCGATATCCGCTACGGCATCGGACTGATCAACCCGCTCCGCGAGGCTGCCTCTCAGCAGTACCACCAGATGGCAAAGGCGATGGATGCGGACCTGTTGGAAGGGCTCGAGGCGGCCGGGCTTCGGCTCGGCGACGGCGTGAACGGCATGGGGTGGCTCGACCTGTTCCTCCGCACCGGTGGTGGCTACTACCTGAACAAGGGTGCCTCCGAAGCGATCGTCGCAGGTGGAATCAAGATCCAGCAGGCCGACCGAATCGTGGAGTTCGTTGAGGGCGGTGCATTGCTGAACGACGGCACGATTCTTGAAGCGGACATCGTGATCCTCGCGACCGGCTACCAGAATCGGAAGGTGGAGGTCGCCGAGCAGTTCGGCCCCGAGGTGGCCGAACGTGTCGGCGACATCGCCCGACTCGACGACGAGGGCGAATGGGCAAACATGTGGGGCCAGACCGGGCAGCGCGGCCTGTGGATCAATGGCGGTGGCATCAACCAGATCCGTGCCGGATCCGCGCGACTCGCCCTGCTCGTCAAGGCGGACCTGGACGGGTTGATCCCGGACTCGTACCGAAAGCCCGCAAAGAACTCCAATGCAGTAGCCGCCTACTAGATTTCTAGATTTCTAGGACCGGCGAAGCCGATATTTTGAGTCAAGTTCGCGGTTTCTCGGGCCGGCTTCGAACGCGTAACGTGGGACGTGCTCGCTCCACAGCGCAAATACAGCGTATCTGACCTGGCGATACGCACTTCGCGTCATGGTCAACATTCTTCGGCGCGGCGAGTGGTGGCGGTCGGCTACTCTGACCGCGGGTCCTTGCGTGAGCCTGCGCTCAAACCGGAACCGACGACGACATGCCTTGTCGGGCTGGGGCGCAGCCCCGGTAGTACTGCAACGGCACTTGCTTGACAGTAGTCGATAATGGTTGGGTGGTTGTCGATCTGGTTGCTGCCGAGTTGGAAGCGTTGCTTGAGCGGATCTCTGGCCGGTTCGTCCGGTCGGAGCCGCGGACCCGGGTGCGGGAGTATGTGGCGGGTTTGGTTGCGGGTCCGGAACGCAAGAACGGGTGGACCCTCGCCGAGCGGGCCGGTGAATGAGTCCGGACGGGATGCAACGTCTCCTGCGACGGGCGGACTGGGACGTCGACGGGGTCCGCGACGATGTGCGTGACTACGTGGTCGAACGTCTCGGCGATCCGGCCGGGGTGTTGATAGTCGATGACACCGGATTCCTCAAGAAGGGCACCCGCTCGGCCGGCGTGCAGCGCCAGTACTCGGGCACCGCCGGGCGGGTGGAAAACTGTCAGATCGGGGTGTTCCTCGCCTACGCGAGCGCGGCGGGGCACGCGTTGATCGACCGGGAGTTGTACCTGCCCGAATCGTGGACCTCCGACCGGGACCGGTGCCGTGCCGCCGGCATCGGTGACGACGTGGAGTTCGCGACCAAACCCGTGCTGGCGCAGCACATGATCGAACGCGCGCTCGACGCACAGGTTCCGTTCTCCTGGGCCACCGCCGACGAGGCCTACGGTCAGTGAAGTACCTGCGGGTCTGGCTCGAGGAGCGCGATGTTTCGTATGTGTTGGCTACCCGTTGCAATGACGATGTGTTCACCCCGCACGGCCGCTCCGGCCGCGCCGACGAGATGATCGCCGCGGTCCCGGCGAAGCAGTGGCGCCGGATCTCCGTCGGCGACGGCGCGCACGGCCGGCGCGAGTACTCCTGGGTGCGGGTGCCGATCCGGATCGTCTGGGCGCCCGGGCGTGGGCACTGGCTCCTCGCCCGCCGATCCCTGTCGGATCCGACCGAGATCGCGTACTACATCTGCGCCGGACCCCGCCGAAGCAGTGGCGCCGCATCTCCGCCGGCGACGGCGCCCACGGCCCGCGCGAGTACTCCTGGGTGCGGGTGCCGATCCGGATCGTCTGGGCGCCCGGGCGTGGGCACTGGCTCCTCGCCCGCCGATCCCTGTCGGATCCGACCGAGATCGCGTACTACATCTGCGCCGGACCCCGCCGTACCACGCTCACCGAACTCGCCGCCGTCGCCGGATCGCGGTGGCGGGTCGAGGAATGCTTCCAGCAGGCCAAGAACGAGGCCGGCCTGGACCAGTACCAGGTGCGCACCTACCGGGCCTGGTACGCCCACATCACCTTGTCGATGCTCGCCCTCGCCTGGGTCGCGGGCACGAAAACCGAAGCAGTAAAGAGGGAATCGGGATCGAAGATCAAGGCATGATCGCGCACACGGTACCCGAGATCCGGCGGCGGCTCGTGCATCTGAGCCTGCGACACGCCCACCCCGACGAGCACGTCTGGTCCTGGTCACACTGGTGACGACGCCGACAGCACCAGGGCCGCACCTGCCACTACCGAACCCGAGGACACGTCCCATAAGTGCCGTTGCAGTACTAATCCCCTTTGGAATGGCCAACAAGGTCAACTCGATCTGCGCCAGTCGACGTCAACACGGTTTCGACGAAGCGTCCCAACTCAGCCGCCGACTCCCGCATGTTGCCGATCTGGTGAAGGGAACTGCCAGTCACGTTGCCGTAGTCGAAAGCCGAAGACACAGTACCCATCGGCCTTCAATGCCGGTGAGAACATCGCCCAGTTGGCGTAACTGTTCTCGAACGTGCCGTTCAGTAGAACCACGGGATTCGGTCGGTTGGGATTCAACAGGAAAGAGTCGTCATTCATACCGGGAGGCAACGCATTAGGATGCCGAAACGAATAGGCCATTGCAACAGTCCAGTTGCTCTGAGGCGGACCTTCTAGGGCTCCGAAGGCTTCCTCGCCGGCGCAGTCCCACAAACGACAACGGCGACCGTCACGGAGAGGGCCAACGTCAGAAGTCCCTTCATGACCACTTTCGCGGTGTCGAACCCTGTCCACCGCCTGGTGCCTGTCCTCCGCATTCACCTTCACCACATTCCCGCTCCAGGGCCAACGGTTTGATCACGTCTGCACCTCGTTGTCGATTCATAGTGGCGGTAGGTGGCCGCGGATCAGGAGCCATGCGATGGCGGCCACCAAGTTCTGGATGGGGTCTACGAGGTCGATAACCATGAGGACTTCCTTCGGAGTGGGGCACACTGTTGGTTTGCAAGGACTTCAGAAAAGATGGCGAGCCTTCATCTCGGGGAAGACGTCGGCGATGCGTACGACGTCACCCGTGGTGGGGGCGTGGATCATCTGACCGTTCCCGATGTAGATGGCGACGTGCCCGGGGCCGCCTACCTGCCAATTTCCGAACAGCAGGTCACCGGGCCGGGCCTGGTCCATCGGAACTTCCTGCCCGATGTTCCACTGGGTCTCGGACGTGCGGGGCAGGGTGATGCCGGTGGCGGCGTGGACCGCGAACGAGGTCAGGCCCGAGCAGTCGAAGCCACCCCCCGAGGGGCCGTTGACGTTGCCGCCGCCCCAGACGTAAGGCAGGCCGAGGTATCGGACGGCCGATTCGACCACCTGCCCGCCGGCGCCGTCGGCCAGGGACAGTCCGATGAGCGGCGCGAGTAATTCCGCGAAGGACGGTTCGTTTGCCCGGATCTTCGCGACGTAGGGTTTGGTCTGGTTCTCGTAGTCCGGGCTGCCGGAGGGCATTCCACCGGATCGGAGCACGGCGCCGGCACCGGCGTTGTACGCCGCGAGGGTGAGGTCGAGCGTGTTCCCCGTGACCCTGCCCTGACGTTTCCAGTTGACGATCTGTTCATATGTATCGCACAGCAGATTTCCCGAGGCCACTACCGAGTCGGCGATCCCGAGCACGTCCGCCTTGCCGTCGTCATCGGCATCCTTGCCGTAGATCGCCCACGTCCCCGGCATGAACTGCCCCGGCCCGCGAGCACCGGCAGGCGAGACGGGCGCGGTGGGGCCGTAGCGAAACCCGTTCTCCGCCGCATACAGCGCCGCTACTGTCGCCGGCTTGATTCCCTCGCAGATCGATCCAGCTTTGCGCAGCCACGGCGCGAACAGCGCGATCGCACCGACCGGAGCCAGCGACGCGCGAGGAAAGGCCGCCGGAACAGGCTGCAGCACAGCGCTGCCGCCGGTCCTCGAATCGTCTTCGTAGGCGGGCGGGCTCGGCAGTAACACCGGGGCGAGTGGATCGGATTCCGGAACCGCCTGCGGTGCGAGCTGCTGTGCGGGCCGCGCCGGCTCAGGATCGGGTGCAGGCGGTGTGCGCGCGCCAGGCGGCAGGTGTGGTGCGAGCGCGGACTCTGCCGCGGCGGTGACGTCGTCCACCGCCTGCTGCGCGGGTGCGCGCACCGGCTCGGGCAGCACCGCGATCAGGTCGGACACCTGCTGGTCTATTGGTGTCGCGTCAAACGACTCGATTGCCTGCGTTACCTGGTCGTTCACCTGGGGGGGCGCATTCATGCCCTGTAGGAGCGCCCCAGCGGCGGTGACGACTCCGATGATGATTGTGGACGGGTCACCGGACATCGACCGCGCCTTCCATTTGGGCGGTGACCTCATCGTAGAACTCGTAGTCGGAGACGTCGTAGCCGATAGTCGCGTCGAGGCTTTCCTGGATGGCGATCTGGGCATTCTCCGGCAGGGTGTGCATGATGTGCCGGACGCGTTCCTGCCGGCGTGCCACGGCCTGGCGGAACGGCATCCCCGGCGTCGCCTTCATCTGCGGGACGATGCCCTCGACGTCGTCGACACCACCGGCGTGGTGACCGGCGTCGACCATGGCCTGCTCGGCGGCCATGGTGGCCTCGTCCTTCTCCTCCGACATCCCGATCGGACCGATCATGGTGCCGTTCAGGAACTGCTTGACCACCGGCTGGTCGCTGGTGAGCAGCACCTCGCGGGGTCCGAACATCACCAGCTGCCGGCGGAACAGCATGCCGATGTTGTCCGGCACCGTCCGCGCGAGGTTGATGTTGTGCGAGACGATCAGGATCGTCGCATCGATCTCGGCGTTGATGTCGATTAACGTCTGCGAGATGTAGGTGGTACGCACCGGATCCAGACCCGAGTCCGGCTCGTCGACGAGGATGATCTGCGGGTCCAGCACCAGGGCCCGGGCCAGGCCCGCACGCTTGCGCATACCACCGGAGATCTCGCCCGGCAGCTTGTCCTCGGCCCCGAGCAGGCCGACGAGTTCCATCTTCTCCATCACGATCTTGCGGACTTCGGACTCGGACTTCTTGGTGTGCTCGCGCAGCGGGAACGCCACGTTGTCGAACAGGTTCATCGACCCGAACAGGGCACCGTCCTGGAACAGCACACCGAACAGCTTGCGGATCTCGTAGAGCTCCTTGCTGGAGCACTCGAGAATGTTGGTGCCGTCGATCACGATCGAACCCTGCTCCGGGCGGAGCAGACCGATCAGCGACTTCAGGAACACCGACTTACCCGTACCCGACGGCCCGAGCAACGCACTGACCTCACCGGCAGGGAGGGTCAAGGTGACGTCCTGCCAGATCGTCTGCGGGCCGAACGACTTGGTCAGTCCCTCGACGGATACCTCAACACCCATGACTACCTCCAAAGAATTCTTGCGATCAGAACTGCGGGTCGAACTTGTCGATGAGCCATCGGCCGTCCTCGTTGACGAGCCCAACGCGAATGGCGTTCTGTGACTGCGTCGGCTCGGCGCCGTCTCCCCCGGTGGTCACTTGGTTGACGTATACGAGGACAGAAGCGCTGTGGTCTGCCACGGATTCGACAGCCGTGCCCACAACTGTCGCCTGCATGGTGATGTTCTTCTGCCGAGAGGTCGGGCCGACGACTTCGGCCGCGAGCTTCTGGTAGGAATCCCGGAAATCACCGGTCAACAGTTCTGCTGCCGCGGCGAGATCTTGGTCGACAGTTTCGGGTCTGTAGGACAGAACTGCGGTGGCTCCGCCCGATGCCACCTGAGCGACGCTACCCATCGCGTGATTTCTCTGGTCATCCGCCGAGCGCTGAACGACGAACTGTGCCGAGACCATGAGTGCGAGAAACACGATCGGTGCCGCGCACCACGACACGTACACCCTGCGGGTCAGACGGGTCGAGCAGGACGATCGATTGGTGGAAACCACAACTGCCGAAGCGAGCTTGTCGGAGAATGTCTGTCTCTTCGAATCCCACAGCGGCCATAGAAATCCCAGCAGCAATGTCGCTACGTCTATGAGATGCGCCACCAATTTGATCGACGCCCGCAAAACGCCGATTGGTCCGAGTGCGGTGGAGGATTGGGTGCGTAGACCGAACGCTGACTTTCCGATCGTGGTCGACTGGGTCCCCTGTAGCAGGACTGCATTCCAGATGAAGGCAAGCGTAGTTACTGTCGCCGTGATCACCGCTACCGTGGTAGCCCAGGATGGCGAGCCCAGGGCGGGGACCGTAACGAACACGGATCCGACCACGATGATGGGTGGGAGGTAGTCCAGTGCGGCAGCTGCGGCACGGCGGGAATACAGTTGCCACACAGTACTCTTCACGCTATCGCTCCCGGTATCCGAGTCCGATCCTGAGCGCTGAAGCGAAGGAATCTCGCTGTCAATTACTGACTCTGGTGCGTTCATTGGACGAACCCCACTTTCGCTACCTTCAGTTGATCGTCGACCGATACGACATCGAGCCGGATCTGATACTGCTGCGGTTCCATCGTCGCGAGAATTCGCTCCGATTCCGGAGCTGTCTGACTCTCAGCGTTGGGCGCAGGTGGTGCCGCACCCTCCGCCGGTGGCTGATTCAAGAGCACGGTGCCCTGGCCGAGTGCCGAAACCAGGACCGTGATTGAGCCGTCGGAATTGCGTCGTTCGATCCCGGATGAGAGCGTTTGGCCTGAGATCTCGCCGCCGGCCTGCTTCATTGTGTCCACCACCGCTGCCTTCCTCTCTTCGAACTCGTCATGCCACTGACCGGTCGAGGAGTCCAGCACGCGCTGAACGTAGCTGTCGGCATCGTCCTTGCGCGTCGAAATCAATTGGACTACTGACGATTCTGCGAACTGCAGAACCTGCGCGTCGGCCTGGCGGTCCCTCTGCGAGGCGAGATACTCAGATGTCATCCACGATCCAACTCCCGTGGCAATCACTGCTACTACGAGGAGGAATGTGCACACCATCCCGAAGCGACTCATTCGTGTGCGCGTGCTACGTTCTGCCTCGTGAATTGGCGCGGCCAGTCGAGACGCTTCGGCGTCGGCACTGCTCGACGCCTCATCGGCAGCAGCACAATCTGCCGCAAGGTCGGACGCACGCGCAGCCGCCACAGCGGCTTCGTCAGCTGCACGCCTCGCCTGTACTGCCGCCGCGCGCAGGACATCGACTCTGCGCGACGCAGCAGCGGCTAGCGAATTGTGTGGCGCATCGGATTTCGTGGTCATTTCACTCTCCTTGGACTCGGCTGGTATACGGCCGGTCAGATCGGCTCCAGTTGCGCGATGAGCCACTGATCATTGCCGTGTTCGAGCCGGACACGGACGCTGCTCGTCATGAATTGAGGTTCGGGGTTGACCTGGCTGGATACGGTTCCCCGCAGAAAGACGAGCGCCTCTGCCGATCCGAGGTGTGCCGATATCAGAGAAGTTCCGCTGACTTCCCATTTCGTTATGATCCCGTCCCGCGTCGCCTGAGGGATGATGCTATTTGCCGCGAGTTCGCTGTAGCTTGCGAGAAACTCGCCGGTGAGGTGCGATTTCGCGGCGTTGACGTCGGCTTCGACAGAGTCCGCGGTGTAGCTCAGCGCCGCCGCGCTGAGGTCGCCGGCAGTAGCGGCGGCATCCTCGGCGATGGCAGCACTATCACGTTCGTCGGAGTACCGGACGAAATACGTAACCGCGGAGTACAGGAGCAGCGACGTCGTCAATGCCGCGAGCACAGCGACTGTGCGTCCTCGACCGATTCTCCCTGAATGGCTCGAGTGCCGTACTTCGAATGCCACGTAACCTCCGATTGCGGCGAGACACCCAATGGCGATTGATAGCGCTGCCCACAGGGGAGCTCCCGACCACCACCCCGTCACACTGGTGACACCGGCCGCTAGTACTGCGACTCCGATGCGGGCAACGGCCTTGATGCGTGCAGCGCGACATTGTGTAGGTCTGCTTTCGACCTTGTCGTCGGAGGGTTCGCTTCGGGTCAGTTCGTCGACGGTCACGGGACTACCTCTACCTTCGACAGCTTGTACATTCCGGCGTCCTCCGTGACACGCACGCGCAGGCGCCAGGTTCTCGGCTCGTCCACGGCCCCCGCGGAGTTCGTCACCTTGGACACTGCCGCGACCAGAACGGTTGTCGTTCCGTCGTCATTCGTTCCTTCGATGCCGGCCCCGAGGATTTCGCCGGTGGACTTTGTCGATGATTCGGTGATAGCGGCGGTGAAATCTGCTCTCATCGTGCCGAACTCGTTCAACCAGTCGCCGGTTGCGGTGTCGATCACCCGTTGCGCGCTGCCAGCGGCATCGTCGGCGCTCGGTGAGATGAGATTGATGACCGCCTGGCGTGCTCCCTGCAGCAGCTCGAAGTCACGCTGCTCCGCTGCCACCACGCTGTGATGATGGACTGCAAGCGCAAGGCCAGTCGAGCCCAGAACTGCGGCGCCAATAATGCCGAACACCACCACCAGGGCAGTCCCACCGAGACGCAACCGGTCGAACGCGTCGCGGGTCCGTCGACGACGTTCCATTCCGCTGCTGGAGACGGTGGTCGCTTCCTCCGCCTCCTGCACCGCCAGCTCGGCTGCACGCGCAATGCCCTCAGCTTCACGTGCGGCACGTCTGGCAGCCGCGACCGCTTCCGCAATGCCAACCTCGGAATCAGCCCTCTTGTCGATCTTGGACATCATCGTCCCTCCGTCAAGAGCGACTCCACTGTGACCGCCCGGTCCTCACCGGCAGGTATGTCCAGATCGCTCTGCTTATAGGTCGTTCCATCGGAGGCCGTGTACTCGCCGCTGTTGGGGTTGTAGCGCACGACCCCAACGCCCGGTCTGGCCGCGGGTGCGGGCGGCACTTGTGCCACCGCGTTGCCTTCGGCGGCGAGAGGATTGTCCGTCGTCGGTGTGGGATTACCGATCCACGGATTCGTTCCCTTTGGCACGTATTCCTCATCGCTTTTGCAAATTTCGACGGTGGGAGCGCGTTTACCCGGCTTGTCCATACATGGCAGATTTCGCGCTCCACGGACGACTTCCGGCGAATCCTGTGGGAGTGCGCAGTAGATCGCATCTGCTGTTCTGGTAGGTGAGTCGAGCGCTGCGCCATCGCGCCGCTCCGATGCGGGCAGGAACCCTGTCGTGCAGGGCGCCGGCGCATTGAGGTTGAGGTTGAAGTCGAGCATGGCTTGCTTCGTCGTGTCAGCGTCCGGGACCAGGACCGTCTTCACCATACTGACCGATGGCGGAAGCAGCACGAGGAGCTGCTCCAAGGATCTGTTGTACGTCACCCCGACTTGTCCGAGGCTGGTGAGGTTTGCCATCAGAATTGGCAGGGTCGGCTGCAACTCGTTGAAGAGTGCGGTCAATTCGCCGGTCGCGGTTGGCGCGTTGTCCAGGATGTTCCGAACCTCGAGGTCACGTCCCGCTGCCTGCTCGGTCAAGTCGTGAAGATGGCCGACCCATACCTTCAGCGACTCACTACTGTGAAGCTGAGAGTTCAGGAAAGGCGAGGCGTCATTGATCAGGGTGGTGATCGCGTCGGAATTGTCCAGTCCGTCGGTCAGCAATGCGTTCGACGAATCGAGCAGCCGCTGAATTTCGGGTCCGGTGCCGTTGAATGCCGCATACAGCTCGTCGATGACGGTGGTCAGGTCTTCTTGCGGGATCGAGGCGAGGTTGCGGTTGACGGTGTCCATCAGTGGAGCGATGTCCTGCGGTACAGACGTGCTCGCCGGAGAGATAACGTCCCCGTCCTCGAGGAACGGGCCGCTGGCCGTCTCAGGCACCAGATCGACGTACTGTTCGCCGATCGCGGAACGACTGTGGACGTCCGCCTTCGCATTTCGGGGGACTTTTACCGCACTGTCGAGGCTGAGAGTTGCTTCTGCACCCTCTGTGGTCGGAACAACTTGCGTGACGATTCCTATCGTGGCGCCTCGATAGGAGACGTTGGATGTGCCGTACAGGCCGCCGCTGGTGGGAAGTTGCACAGTCACCGTGTAGCGCCCGACACCTGCGAGCGCGGGCAGCCGCATGTAGTGCATGCCCATCACCACGAGTGCGATCATCGTCAGTACCGAAAAGATCGTGAGTTGAACGCGTACAAATCTGGTGAGAATCATCGAGTACCTCGAATCGCGACCGTGTCGAGCGGAGCCGTCAGAGGATTCTTCGTCGACGGCGGCGGAATTCGACCGAGGGTTCGACCGAGGGCTGTCTCTGCGTTGTGGAGCGAACCCTCCAGCGGTGTGCCTTGGAGGAAGTTGCGGTCGAGGCGCCCGAGGGTCAGGTCGACGGCGGCCGAGAGATTCACCGCGTCGCCGCGAACGAATTTATGCACCCCTTCGAGCGGCCAAGGGAATGTCGGGAGAATCCCCAGAGCCCCGGTCAACGAGGGCCCCGCATCGCCTAGTGCCCTAATGGTTGATTCGAGGTCACGAAGGTTGGACTCGATGTCCGCTGCACTAGTGGTGGTGACGGTATTCGTGACATCGGCGAAATTGCCTATTGACACCAATGCCGTGGACAGCTTCTCTTTCTGCTGATTGAGGACTTCGATTGCGGGTGGTATCCGCGTCAGCGCAGTGGTCAGGACCTCGTTCTGCTCCCCGACCGTAGCGGCGAGCCGATCCAGGCCTTCGAGGGCTGCGATGATGTCGCTCTTCTGGTTGTTCAGGTCCGCGGTGAAGGTATCGAGCCGAGTAAGGAAGCTTCGCACGTCACCTTCATGCCCGTTGAGCGCGGCATTGAGTTCCTTGTCTATCTCTTGGATCTGCCCGAGCCCCCCGCCGGTCAGTACGGTGGAGACAGATGCCAGAGTCTGTTCGGTCGTCGGGTACTGACTTGCGTGATCGAGTGAGATCGTGTCGCCCGGCTGCAGTCGGCCCTCGGCCTGCTCGTTGAGCGGCGGTGTAAGCTCCACATGCAACGATCCGAGTAAGCTTGTTTGGCCGATCTTCGCAGTGGCGTTGCGCGGCAGAGAGACCCCGGGATTGAGGGACACGGTCACGACCGCATGCCAACCGTCCAATCGGATATCGGTGACGTTTCCGACTGTGACATCGTTGACTCGTACACGGCTGTTTCGCTGAATCGAGGTCACGTTCGGCATCTCGATGGCGACCGAGTAGGCGCCCTCGCCGGAACCTTCGGTGCCGGGAAGCGGTAAGGAGTTCGCTCCTTGCCAGTCGCAGCCAGCCGTGACCATTCCCGTCAGGCATAGCGTGGCCGCCAGAGGTATCGACTTCGCTGAAACCCTCATCGCCCGCTCTCTTCCTGACCGTTTGGTGTCGGCAGTCCGAGGAGACCGCTCAGGCCGTTAGCCGAGTTCACTGTTCGGGTGTTCTCGGGGGTGGGGACCGTTCCTCGCAACCCGGGTTCGCTGTAGTCGATCTGCTCGGGGCGGACCTGTACGCCTGCCGCGGGATTTACGCCCACCGGCGGGTAGTTGAACTGGAGTAGCTGTAAGACCGGGGCGAGATGTTGCACACAGAGTTTCGCTGATTCCTCGGCTCCGAGCTGACTTGCGGCCTGGATTGCACCACAGATGAATTGCACCGGGTTCTGGAACTGTGTGACCGCAAGTGCGCCTGTCAATGATCCCTGGGCAGGTTGGTAGATGTTGTAGAGGTTCTGGAATGCAGTCGGAGCGGCGTGCAGTAGCTGTTCGAGCGCCGGTCGGTTCTCGTTCAGTGTGGTGGTCACGGCGGAGAGGTCTTCGACCGTTCTGCTGAGTCCGTCGCGGTTCTCGTTGACAAACTTCCCGATCCTGGCTGTCACGGTGTCGACCTGTCCGAGGGCGTTGCCGAGTTCTTGGTCGGAGTCGGTAAGTGCTCCGCTGACCGACGCAAGATTGGTGTTCAAGGCCACAATTTGCTGTTCGCTGGCGGAAAGTGCTGTCACGAACTCCTGGAGGTTGCGGATGGTGGCAAACAGGTCGTGACGGCCGTCCGAGAGCGCGGTCATCGCATCGGACAGTTTCGTCAGTGTTGTATTGATCTGGTCGCCCTTGCCGTTCAGCGTCTGTGCGGCGGAGTGGATGAACTCGCCGATTGCACCGTCGGCATTTGTCTCCGTCGGGCCGAAGGATTCGGACAGGTTCTGCAGTTGTTTCCTGAAGTCGTCCCATTCGACGGGTACTGCGGTGTGTTCGATCGGGATGGAATCACCATCTTCCAGGGCGTCGCCTCCCGTGTACGCAGGGGTCAGTTGCACCGATCGCGAGGAGACGAGACTGGGCGACAGGATGACTGCGCGGGCGTCGGCCGGGAGCTTGTACTGCGAGTCGACATGGAAATCGACTCGAGTCCGATCACCTTCTGGCTCGATGGCGTCGATCTTGCCCACGTCGACACCGAGTAGCTTGACATTGTCACCGACGTAGATGCCGTTGGAATTCTCGAAGTAGGCGCTCAGGGAAGTTGTTGACCACTTCTCATATGCGCGCCAACCGAAAACGACCACGACGACCGCCACGGTGACGGCCACTACGGCGACCACCAGTGTTCTGCTCGGAAGCACTCGTCCGATTGATGTGGCGGACATTCTCAACCTCCCAGACCTGGTAGCGGTGGAAGCCCCGGAATGCTCGGTAGTCCCGGAAGTCCCGGAAGTCCCGGAAGTCCCGGACTAGCAGGCGCGGGCGCAGGTACTGTCGCCGCGGGGGTACCGGCCGACCCCGGAATCGATCCGGGGACGATCGGACAGTCACTCGGATTCGGCAGCGGTCCTGCCGAACCCGGTGGGATGGTTCCAGGAAGTCCATTCTCCCCGCAGGTAACGGGGAAGGTGTGTTGCCCGTTCAGTGTTCCCGGATCAATGCCTTCTTCCTTGAACGCCGCGTCGATGAAGGGCTGCAGAAATTGACCGGGGAGAAGATTCATTACATACGCCTTGAAAAAGGGCCCTGATGCGACGGATTCGCCGAGGGAAGTCGTGTATTGACCTAAAGGGAGGATTGATCTGCCGATGTTTTCCTTCTGCTGATTCAACAGCGCCGTGGTGGAGTTGAGTTCGTCCAGTACCGGACGGAGTTGGGCTTCGTTGTCATCGACGAGTGCTGTGACTTGCGCGCTGACAGCTTCCAGATTTCCTAGGAGGGTGTCGATCGCCTGCCGGCGTTGATTCAGCGCAGTGAACAATGTGTTGCCATCCAGCAGTAGCGAGTTGATCTGTTGGCTGCGTTGCCCGAGCACTCCGGAGAGCGATTCCGTGTTCTGGAAGAGTTGTTGTAGCAGTTCGTCGCGGCTGCCGATTGATTCGGAGAATCGCGACACGCCATCGAGGGCTGCGCTCAGGTTCGGTGCCGTTGCATTCAATGTCTCACTGATCGTGCCCAGGGCGTTCGTCACTTGGTCGGTGTCGAGTCCGCTGATCGTTGTGGTGAGATCTCCGAGCGCATCAGTGAGCAGGTAGGGAGATGTCGTTTGTTCGAGCGGTATGGCCTGCCCGTCGGCGAGTTTCTCGTCACCACGCGGAGTTACCTGCAAGAACTTGTTTCCCAGTACGGTGCGTGTCTTGATCGCGGCCTCGGTGGCTGTCCCGAGCCCATTTCCATCACCGGTGAATTCGATCTTCACCCGATCGCCCTCCAGATCGATGTCTTGAACCTCTCCCACCTGAACGCCGGCAACCATCACTTTGTCGCCTTCGACAAGTCCACCGGAGTCGGCGAAGTAGGCCGAATACGTGGTTGACGAGTTAAGGATCGGTAGCTTGTCAAAGTTTTGGGCGGCGACAACGACAGCGGCGGTCAGTACCAGGCCGATGAGCCCTGTGCGTTTTGTGTTTGATCGGCTGGTGTTACTCACGGGGGGGTGCACCTTCCTGCTCGCTGTCCAATGATGGGTACGTACACCGGATTTCCATCGGGTCCGTTCACTTTCAAGGTCACATCGCAGAGGTAGAAGGTAAAGAAGTCCCCGTAGAGGCCAAGACGGGCGAGTCTGTTGTAGCTCTCGGGAAGTGCATTCAAGGCCCAGTTGACGTAGTCCTTGTCCGAGTTGACCAAGGTGGCGACTCGTCCGGCCTGCGTGATGTCGGCCTTGATGTCTGGACGGGAGTTCGTCAGAAGATCCGAGACGGACTGTGATGCGTTGTTCACATGTGTCAGCGCATCGCCGATGGGATCAGCGTTTGCCGATAAGCCGCTGATCAGCTGCTGTAGTTGATCTATACCTTGGTCGAACTCGGCGTTCTTCTCGTCGACCGTTCCCAGGACGACGTTGAGATTGTCGATCACCGAGCCGATCAGCTGATCGCGGTCAGCGAGTGCGCTCGTGAGCTGCGCTGCCTGTTCCAAGAACCCGGAGATGGTACCGCCCTGCCCCTGAAAGACATCGACTAGCGAGGTCGACAACTTGTTCACCTGATCGGGATCGAGCGCTTTGAACAACGGGCGGAACCCGTTGATCAGAGCATCCAAGTCGAGCGCCGGGGACGTGTTCTCCATCGGTATCGTTTCGCCCTCGGCGAGAGGGATTGTTGCTCCAGACCCTTCGATCAACTCCAGGTAGTGGTCCCCGATGAGGTTCTCGAACCGAACTGCAGCCCTGGTCGAGACTGTCAGCGGAACGTTCTTGGTCAAGGTGAACTCGACAAGTGCCGAGGTGTCGTCGACCGTCTCGACCGACTTGACTTTGCCCACCTCGACGCCCGCGACACGTACGAACTCCGAGGACTGCAGGCCGGAGACGTCGGTGAAGTGAGCCTTGTACGTATGTGAGCTGCCGAATCGCATCTGGCCGAAGACGATTACGACGAACGCCGTGAATACCAGCATGACGACAGCGAAGATTGACAACTGGATGAGTGTCTTGGTTATTTTCATCGCGGCGCAGGACCTCCCAGAACATTCCCGAAAAGGAAATCCATAAAGTAGGGGGAGCCGACGCGCAGACTAGTCGAGTCTGCAAGGCTGCTTCCGGTGTCCATCACGAGGTGCGGGGTGGGATACATATCCTGGGTGATCTCGGGATAGCAACCGGGGGCGCCTCCGGGCCCGCCTCGAGCTTGCACTTTCGGCAGATGGTCCGGGTAGCGGTAGGGGTTGTCGCCGGCGAGCAGTCCGACGTCCATATCGAGTGAGTAACCCGTGTTTCGGCCACCGAACCCCGTCTCGATATCCAAGGCATTCTTGGCCTGCTGCAATACGCAGGCGTACTCGGGGCTGTACTCGGCAAGCAGGTCGGTTGTCGGAACCAACAGCCGCATGGATTCGATGAAAGCGTCCTTACTCGAATTCGCCAGCGCGCCCCCCGAATCTCCGAAGGAGGCCGCTGCGGTGAGCGTTCTGTCGACGTCGCCCTCCTTCTCGACGACGGTGTCCGACGTTGCAGACGCGTCCGCGAGCAAGTCCATGAAGTCCGGTGCGACGTCAGCATAGGTATTTGCCACTGTGGCGCCGTCGCGAAGGTCCTGGTGGAGGGTGGGCATGACTGGGTCCAGCTTGGTGAGCAGCGTGTTGGTATCGACGAGCGTTTCGCCCATCTGAGCGCCTCGTCCGCGCAGTGCTGTCGAAACGGCACCCAACGTCGAGTTCAGCTTGGCTGCGTCGACGTGCTGCATGACTGAGGTCAGATTCTCGAAGACAGTGTTCACTTCTGTAGTCACGTTGCGTGATCTCACGGTGGCTCCCTCCGCCAACGGCACAGCCGATGTCCCCGAGGGGACTTCGAGCGCAACATACTTCGATCCGAATGCAGTCGTTGCCTTGATCTCCGCGGTCGTGTCGGCGTTCAGAAGGTGAAACCACTGTGCGTCAATCTCCGCCTCTAGGCGAGCCGATCCGTCGGCCTGCGCTATGTTGGTGATCCTGCCTATCTCGACGCCGTTGAGCTGCACCTTCGCCCCGGGTTCCATTACCAGACCCGATCGATCCGACACCACCGAAATCGGGATCGTGTCCTTGAAGGCTCCGATGAAGAATTGTGTACAGAGGAAGAGAACGGCCGCGAGTGAAAGCAGGAGCAGTGCCCCGGCAGCCTTCTTCGGCGGTCGCTGGAAACGCGAGCTCTTCCCGGTTTTGGTTTTCATACCTGTCGGCACCTATCCGGCTAGGTTGAAGTTGCTGGATGCGCCGTAGATCGCGAGTGAAGCAACAAGTGTCACCATTACAACTGCGATCAGCGACGTTCGAACGCCCCGACCGACTGCCTCTCCCACACCTGCCGGTCCACCTGATGCGTTGTATCCATAAAAGCAGTGAATGAGCATCACGATGACCGCCATGATGATGGCCTGAAGGAACGACCAGAACAGGTCAGTCGGACGCAGAAAAGTGGTGAAGTAGTGGTCATACACTCCCGACGACTGGCCGTACACCACTGTGGTCGTGAATTGCGAGGCAACAAAGGACATGATCACAGCCATCGAGTACAGCGGGATGATCGCGATCATCCCGCCGATGACCCTGGTTGATACGAGGTAGGACATCGCTCGGATACCCATGACCTCGAGCGCGTCGATCTCTTCACTGATTCTCATCGCACCGAGCTGGGCGGTAGCGCCGGCACCGATCGTTGCCGCGAGCGCGATACCTGATATCACCGGGGCAACGATTCGGACGTTGATGAACGCCGCGAAGAATCCTGTTAGTGCTGCGACTCCGATGTTCCCGAGCGAGCTGAATCCCTGGATCGCGAGCAGAGTCCCGCCGGACAGTGTCATGAACCCGACAATGACCACGGTGCCGCCGATGATGGCGAGAGCACCGGAGCCCATACCAATCTCGGCGATCAAGCGCAGAGTCTCCTTGCTGTAAGCAGAGACTGCGTGCGGGACGTAGCGAAAGGCCCTCCAGAAGAACAGGGCCTGCTCACCTATTGACTCGAGCAGCCGTCTGGGCTTGGTCAGTAGTCGAGTCAACACGGGGTATCGAGCGTTCGTTACCTTGGCCATCAGTTCCCCGTTCCGAACTTGACACCTATCGCAGTGACGACAACGTTCACCGCGAACAGCGCCATGAATGCATAGACAACCGTCTCGTTCACGGCATCGCCGACACTCTTCGGACCGCCCTTGACGGTCAGTCCCTTATGACAGGCCACCAGACCCGCGATTAGTCCGAAGAGACACGCCTTGACCTCGGAGATCACCACCTCGGGGAGTCCGGTGACGAAGGTCAGCGACGAGACGTACGCGCCGGGCGTCACGTTCTGAAAGAAGACCGAAAAGATGAATCCCCCGATCAGTCCGATCGTGATGACCAGCCCATTCAGGAGTACAGCGACCACGGTTGAGGCGAGAACACGCGGTGCGACGAGCCTTTGCATCGGATCGATTCCGAGAACCCGCATCGCGTCGATCTCCTCGCGAATAGTGCGCGACCCGAGATCGGCGCAGATGGCGGTCGCGCCGGCCCCCGCAACGATCAGAACGGTGACGAGCGGGCCGATTTGCGTCACGGCGCCCAGGCCTGCACCGGCACCCGACAGATCTGCAGCCCCGAACTCCACCAGAAGGATATTCAGTGTGAAGACGACAAGGACAGTGAACGGGAGAGCAACGAGCAAGGTTGGCGCCAGCGACACTCGGACGATGAACCATGCCTGTAGCACGAACTCTCCCCATTGAAAGGGAGGTCGAAAGAAGGCACGAAACGTCTCGGCGCACATCTCGAAGAACCCGCCGACCGCCTCGAGTACCCGCCCAGTGGTCTCGAGTACCCGCCCAGTGGTCATCGCAGGCACTCAGTCGAAAGGATGGTCGAGGTGAACCGATCACACCCGTAGCGCGCGACCATGTCGCCGTCGGTCAGTGTTCGTAATTCGATGGGACGCTCTACGATCGCAGTCATTAGTGCTCCATTGGATTATTCTCTCCGTCGATGTCCCCGACGGCTGTGTGGTTGTGGCCGAGCCAGGCACTGCCGACCTGGCCCTCCTCACTCGTTGTAGTCCAGGGCCACGTCAGTAAGCCCTCAAGGTCGTCTGCCGACTTGAGCGCGTCGGAGAAGAAGGAATGGACGACCAGCAGATCAATTCCGTGCACCAGTACGTCCGCCTCGCCCCTGGCCACGGCCCTCGTGGTGGTCGGGACCTGCTTCTTGTGAGCGGCGGCCGCCGCTTTCACGGCCGCCTAGCCTTCTGTGACCTCGCTGGTCCAGACTGGCGCCCACGTCTACCGAGAAGTCGCCCGGCCCGAAGAACACATACTGTCAGGTTCCAGCGAACCTGCTACTGAATCGCGATCATGCCACCGTCGATCACCAGATCGGTCCCTGTAACAAACGATGAATCGTCAGAAGCGAGGAACAACACTCCCTTCGCGATCTCGCGGGCAGAACCAAACCTCTTCATAGGAATGAACTGTGCCAGCGCGTCGATATCGAAATCACCACGCAGGCTGGACACGATCGGGGTTTCGATGATTCCGGGGTCGATCGAGTTTACGCGGATGTTCTCGACGCCGTACTGACATGCCGCTTGCTTTGTGAGCGAGCGGACAGCGCCCTTACTGGCGTGGTACGCGGTGGCAACTTCAGTGCCGACGATGCCGTGGATAGAAGCGATGTTGACGATCGATCCGCCACCGGCGCGCCGGATTGAGGGGATCGCCGCCTTCATTCCGTAGAAAACGCCGCCCTGGTTGATCCCGATTACGCGATCCCACACTTGCTGATCCGTATCCTCGACGCCGGGCGTAAGATAGATCCCGGCATTGTTCACCAAGATCGAGATCGGACCGTAGGTTTCCTCCGCAGTGCGAACCGCAGAGACCCAATCTTCAGGATTGGCTACATCCAGATTGACCGCGGTTGCCGCGAGCCCCTCATTGGTCAGCTCGGTTACCAATGCATCAAGCTTCGCCTTGTCGATGTCGCCTGCGATAACCGACGCGCCTTCCTCGGCGAGCAGCCGAATGTCTGCAGCACCCATCCCGCTTGCCGCTCCGCTGACAAGAGCAACTTTGCCCTGCACACGACCTGTCATGGCCTATCCATTCGTTGGTGTTGTCGTTCACTCGAATCCTGCTTTCGCAGTACAGACAGTGAAACTAATCACTCTCGCCGAGATGTCCAATACGCGTTCATGAATCACGAACGCACATCGACACCTACATGACGTGGCATGGATGTTGAAACACTCAGTGGTCGCTGCCTTTGCCCGAACGACGCACATTCGACGCCATCTTCGTGAGTGTCGTTGTTGTCGAGCACGAGGATCAGATTCTGCTTTCCCCTGCGACCCCGCGGGCGACCACCCTGATCAATCGGTGTGAGTCAGTGAGGAGGACACGATGCTGGTCGAGTTTTACGACGAGGAACAGATCATCGCCCGGGTCGCCGCCCTCGATATCGGCAAGGCGGAGGTGGTGTGCTGTGTCCGGATCCCGGCAGAGCCTGGACGCAAGAAGCGGCTGCAGGAGGTGTCCACGCATACGACGATGACCCGGTCGCTGACCGAACTCGCCAATCACCTGGTCGACCTCGGTGTCACACGGGTGGTGATGGAGGCGACCTCCGATTACTGGAAACCGGTGTTCTATCTTTTGGAGGCGCACGGGCTCGATCCGTGGCTGGTCAATGCCCGCGACGTCAAACACCTGCCCGGTAGGCCCAAAACCGATGTCCTCGACGCGGTCTGGTTGTGCAAGGTCGCCGAACGGCAGATGCTACGACCCAGCTTCGTGCCACCCTGGCCGATCCGCCGGCTGCGGGACCTGACCCGCTACCGCACCGATCTGGTCGGGGCGCGCACGGCGGAGAAGAACCGCGTCGAAAAACTCCTCGAGAGTGCCTGCATCAAGCTGTCGGTCGTGGCCTCGGACATCTTCGGGGTCTCCGGGCGCGCGATGATGGACGCGTTGATCGCCGGCGAGCGGGACCCGAAGGTGCTCGCGCAGATGGCGCGGTCGAGGATGCGGGCGAAGATCGGACAACTCGAGGAGGCCTTCAACGGGCACTTCGACGAGCACCACCGGTTCCTGCTGGCCCGGATGCTGGGCCGGATCGACGCGATCGACGCCGACATCGCCGCGGTCGACGACCAGATCGAGGCGCAGCTGGCCCCTTTCGCGTCGGCGGCGGTGCGCCTGGATGAGATCCCCGGTATCGGACCCATCGCCGCCGCCGCCATTCTCGCCGAGGTAGGGGTGGACATGTCCCGGTTCCCCACCCCCGGGCACCTGTGTTCGTGGGCGAAATTTTCCCCCGGGATCAACTCCTCGGCCGGCAAGGCCAAGGGCAACGGCTCCACCGGGCACGGCAACCGCTACCTCGCCCGCGCGCTCGGCGAGGCCGCCGTCGTGGCCGGCAGGACCGACACGTTCCTCGGCGCCCGGTACCGGCGGATCGCCAGACGGCGCGGCAAGAAACGGGCCATCGTCGCCATCGGCCGGTCCATCCTGGTCATCGTCTGGCACCTGCTCCAGAACCCGAATACCCGTTTCCACGATCTCGGTGCCGACCACTTCACCCGTCACCTCAACCCGGACACGAAGAAACGCGATCACATCCGTCAACTCGAAGCCCTGACCCCGGCCGCCTGACCCGCACAACACCTCACGACCTTCCCGGCTCCGCTGCGTTCCGCCGGGAGATGGCACGTGCCGACATCAGCGACAAGGTCACCTCATTTTCGGATTAGCGGTGACGATTCTTCGTCATTTGACGACAAATTCCTCTTGACGCCAACCCCATTTGCTTGATGAGTTTGTCCATGTCGGTTCCGAGACGGCGCAGATCGATCAGGGGCACGTTGACAGCAGATCAGCACGTCTGGGGCGACCCCCTCAGCCATGTTGAGCAGGTGGCGCAGCGCATATAGCCACTGCTCGTTCGAGCCGAATACCGTTGCTGTATAGTCGCTCCCCCGCGCGAAGATGATTCGTGCAAGCCAGGCGGCGAGCCGGGAACAGGTGGGGCCACATTGCTCGGGACCTCCAGCAGCACGTATCCAACGAAGAAGAGCCCGGATGCAAAACCGAACCCAGTCGCAGTCACCTAATGGGAGTCGATCAGCCAGCCTTCGACAGGTAATTGGTCATGCGGGGAAAGCTGATCACTGAGCCGCCGACCGACCGATGAGCACTGTTCACTCCCGGAGTCAGCGTCGAATCCCACACAGTTTGCTTATAGCGCTGATGGGGTGTCGTGCCGTGAGCGCTGCACCAGTAGGTTGACACCCGGGTACTGGGCTCGAACAGGTTGCATCCAAACCGACAGAGCCGAAGGAGCGATCGATGATCTACGTCGGAAATGATTGGGGCCGAAGGCCATCACAACGTGCACCTGATGGACAGCCACGGCGGGCGACTGCCATCGCGGCAGCTGCCAGTCCCTCGCCCGCGGACATCAAAATCGGGTCTGAGCTCGCACCCGGCAGACCAATGCACTGCGCTCAGCGTGCGCTACGCGAGTACTATCCGGCCGCGCTCGAGGTGTTCGACGACCTGCACGACCGCGACGCCCTGGCCGTACTCGGACGCGTCCCGACTCCCGCCGAAGCCACGCACCTCACCCTGTCGGCGATCCGCTCCGACCTCAAAACGGCTGGACGGCAACGCAATCTCGACACCCAAGCACGCGGCACCCGGGGCGGTTGCGCGCCGAGCAGCTGACCGCACCGGCGCCGGTCGCCGCGGTTCGCCGCCACCACCCGCGCCGCGGTCGGCCTCAGCGCCGAGATGAACCGACAGATCACCGAAACTCGAACCACCCTGGCCGACCATTTTGAGGCACACCCGGACGCCGACACCACCGCAATGCAGGAGGCGGCGCCGTGGGCCAGCAGGTTCGACAAATAGCCGGCGCCTCATCAAGCGCAGAATGAGGCAACGCTAGCACTGCTTCCCCTCAGAACAAAACGGTACGGAACGGCCGTTTGTTCTGAGGGGTTTCAGGTCGAGACCGCGATCACCGCGGTTCGTGAATTACCCAGCGGGAGTGCCTTTTCCGGTCTTCTACCATGAGAGGCACGCGCGCGGTCTCCGCGGCACACGACGGGAGGCCCCCGTCGTCATACAGAGCGTCGGCCTCGATGCGCACGCACGATCGGCCGACCGGATGGGTTCGGACCATTGGTGGCTGTCCGCCGAAGATGGCCGTCGCGCTTCCGATGTGCGCGTTGGCCTCGAGGACGGGCACCTCGCTGCCCCGGTCGTGCACTGTATTGGCGCTCTCGGCGCCGCGGCGGAGCCAATCACGATGCCATGAAGATTCGTTGGCGTGAGCGGTGCCGATGCCTCGGCGGTCCGTGCTCGGGTCGTCAACTTTGTTCGGTCCTTTCCTTGGACCTCGCTAGTCCGACTTGAACTGCACTTCTGTATTTGTAACTAGGACTTGAGATGACGTATCGGTCGATCATTATGCCGATTTAGAGATCGCGGTTGCCGCGAGATATCCGTAAAGCAGGCCACGCTGATTGCCCATGCCGCTGTTGTAGCCGACACCGATATCGAGCTGAGCCGAGCAGTTCCCCGCCGCGTACAGGCCAGGGATCAGGCGTCCTGCCTCGTCTCGGACCTCGCCGTTGATCCCGGTGACGAGGCCTGCCGCAGGACAATTCACACCGACCCGCGTCAGTGGAAAGGCAGCGAACGGCGGCTCAGCGAGCGCACCCAGATTCGGATTCGGCATTCGCGGATCGCCGTGCAGAGCTCGTGTGTACGGCAAGGTGCCCCGCCCGAAGTCCCGATCCACGCCGGTGGCAGCGAACTCGTTGAACCGCCGAAGTTCCGCCGCGAGGCCGTCGCCGTCGATCCCGGCAGCCCGTGCCATCTCCTCGATGGTGTCGCCGAAGATCGCCATCCCGGCGGGGATCGGGCCGCCCGGTGCGATGGCGCCCACCGGGTACTTGTCCAGGTATGCCTGATCGACGATTACCCACGCCGGCCAATTGTGTCTGCCGTTCGCACGCCCGCCCGAGACACCCTCGACGAGCGACATGTGGAACGCGTCATCCGCGAACCGACGCCCGGCCGCGTTCACGACGATGCTGTGCGGTAGTCCGGGGGTGAAGTATCGGAATACTGGCTCGCCGTCGCGATACTCGCCTGGTGTGTGGGTGCCGAAGACAGCTCCGCTGGTGTGCGGCTGCCGCACAACGGCGACGGCCGCACTGAACTCGCGCGTGAGCTTGAAGTGGTCACCGCGGGTTGTAATCGGGGCCATGCTTTTCAGGCCGGAGATCTTGTCCAGCTCCCACTGCTTTTCTGCGTTCCAGTCGTATCCCCCCGTCGCGATAATCACACCGAATCGCGCTTGAATCTCCCGCTCCCCACTCGCGTCGCGAACAATCGCTCCTGTCACACGACCGCTGCCGGACAGCAATCGGACCGCGCGGGTCGAGGTGAAGAACGTTGCACCATGATCGGCTGCAGACTTTGCGAGCGCGGCGGCCAGCCCCGGTCCGCCACAACGCTCACCTCTCTTCATATGCCGCAGCCTGCGGACCTCCAATTCCGGCGTCGGCGCTTGCCCACCACACTCCACGCGATCCTGAGTGCTCAGCCACCCTGCCCCATAGGGTGAGGTCGCCACACGATCGATTAGGGCACCGAGTTGGCGCTGATCCCATGGTTCGATCTCGTGGATGCGGCCCTCCGGCTTGGAGCCGGGCGCGACCGGGTAATAGTAGTCGGGCGAATGGCGCGCAACAGTCAGCGGCACGCCCCGCTCCCGGAGGAATCTGATCGCTTCCGGGCCACGGTCGATGTACACCTGTCGCAACGCTGGGTCCGCACCACCCTCAGACAGCCACTCAAGGTAACTCTCGACGTCCGCCCGCGAATCCGCGATCCCAGCTTCTGCTGCCGGGTCGCTGAGGCCGACCCACACCTGCCCCCCGGAATAGGCTGCAGCACCACCAATCTTGTCAGCGCCCTCGGCGACGATCACATTCGCCCCTGAGTGTGCGGCCGCAATTGCTGCTGCCAGGCCACCAGCCCCTGCACCTATGACCAACACATCACACGACTCGATCTGGGCCATTTCGGCGACTCCTCTTGTTCTCTATGTCTGGCTGTGCCCGGTTTCAGGTAGATGGTGTCGAGACCCCGCTGGTTGCTCCCGGGACTGCCCCCACCCCGGTTGACACTCGGGGTGTGCAGTGTCAGGCCGCGGGTGCGGTCTGATGGAGCGTCTCATATTCGACGGGTGTCAGTCGACCGAGACCGCGTTGCCGGCGCCGCCGGTGGTAGGTCGTCTCGATCCACTCGACGATCGCCAACCGTAGTTCCTCACGGCTGCTCCAGCGGCGACGGTCGAGAACATTGCGCTGCAGCAACGCGAAGAACGATTCCATCGCGGCATTGTCAACACATGCCCCAACCTTCCCCATAGAACCTTGTAAACCATTGCAGTCCAGCAGTTCTACGAGCATTCCGGAACGAAATTGGGCGGGCTCAATCGGTCGATGCAACACCTCGATCACGGAGGTGTGCGATGGGATGCAGCAGCAAGCAGATGCGTGAGGCGCCGGCGGGTGCCAGGCGGCAGTGGGCGGCGGACAGGGGCATTGCGACCTCCGATGCGTTCACCGGGCCGGCCGGAGCCCTCTCGTGCGGTGCAGCGGGACTTCTGGCGGCGGATCGCATCGGGAGTGACGACGGTCGAGGCCGCGGAGGCCGTCGGCGTGTCATGGCCGGTCGGGTGCCGTTGGTTCCGCCACGCTGGTGGCATGCCGCCAATCAGCCTGGACGAGCCCACGGGCCGCTACCTGTCGTTCGCCGAGCGTGAGGAGATCGCGCTGTTACGCGCCCAGGATGTTGGCGTGCGCGAAATCGCTCGCAGGATCGGACGTGACCCGGGAACGATCTCACGCGAACTGCGCCGCAACGCAGCGACCCGGGGCGGCAAGCGGGTCTACCGGGCCTTGGTGGCGCATTGGAAAGCGCAACAGGCCGCCAAACGCCCGAAGGCGGCGAAGCTGGTGGGCAACGACAGGTTGCGAAAGTACGTGCAGGAGCGTCTCTCCGGCAGAGTCCGCCGACCCGACGGCACGATCGTCCGTGGGCCTGAGACGCCTGCGTGGAAGGGGCTGAACAAGCCGCATCGGCAGGACAGGCCATGGGCGACGGCGTGGAGCCCGGAGCAGATCTCGCACCGGCTCAGGATCGACTTCCCCGATGATGAGTCCATGCGCATCAGCCACGAGGCGATCTACCAATCGTTGTTCATCGAGGGCCGTGGCGCGCTCAAACGGGAGCTGGTCGCGTGCCTGCGCACCGGGCGGGCGCTGCGGGTTCCCCGAGCGCGGTCGCAGAACAAGCCGCAAGGGCATGTCACCGAGGACGTCGTGTTCAGCGAACGCCCCGCCGAAGCCGCCGATCGCGCCGTCCCGGGGCACAGGGAGGGGATCTGATCATCGGGACCGGCCGATCCGCGATCGGCACGCTCGTCGAGCGCAGCAGCAGATCCACGATCCTCGTGCACCTGCCTCGACTGGAGGGCTGGGGCGAGAAGCCACCCGTGAAGAACGGTCCGTCCCTCGGCGGCTACGGCGCCGTCGCGATGAACGCCGCGCTGACGACATCGATGACCATGCTCCCCGAGCAGCTCCGCAAGACCCTCACCTGGGACCGCGGGAAGGAGCTCTCCGGTCATGCCCAGTTCGCCCTCGCTACCGGCACGAGAGTGTTCTTCGCCGACCCGCACTCGCCCTGGCAACGACCGACGAACGAGAACACGAACGGCACACTGCGCCAGTACTTCCCGAAGGGCACCGATCTGTCCAGGTGGTCCGCCGAGGACCTCGAAGCCGTCGCCCTGGCGATCAACAACCGGCCCCGCAAGATCCACGACTGGCGAACCCCGGCCGAGGTCTTCGCCGAGCAGCTATGCTCACTGCAACAGCCAGGTGTTGCGACGACCGATTGAATCCGCCTTGGCTGCCGCGATCGGAGTGAACCACGGTGCCGTCCGGTCCGCGGAGCGCGATAGCGTTTCGCAGCGCCGAACACGCCAGGTCCGCGGTCATCCAGTCGGCGATCGAGTAACCGACGATCCGGGTGGAGAAACAGTCCTTGATCGCGCAGAGGTAGAGCTTGCCCTCATCGGTCCAGTGCTCGGTAATGTCGGTCAACCACAACCGGTCGGGCTGCTGGCCGGTGAACTGCCGCCTGACGAGGATCAAGCGCGGCCCGGTCGGCCTGATCGGCCACACCAAGGGCGACGCGAACGAGACCGTCGCGAACCTGCTCGAGGACCGGACCGGCTCCGCCGAGCCCGCGAACCCGTCCCACATTCTGCGTCAGCTGTCTCCGCCGGAGACGACGGTCGCGCGACGCGCCGCGGGTTGCGCGGACTCCACTGCGTTGTCAGCTCCTGCATGCCGTGCGGCACTGACTCTGGACATTCCGAACAGACACAGCACCGCCACCACTGCCAGCGAACCTACATACACCGACACCCAAGTCGTGCTACCGGTGCCCAGGACGAGAAGCGTCAGGATCATGGGCGTGAGACCGCCACCGAGACTTGCTCCGAGTTGGTAGCAGAGGGAGACCCCGCTATACCGAACGCGCACTTCGAAGGCCTCAGCGAAATATGCAGCCAACGGTCCATACATCAAAGCCGCTCCGACATAGGCGATTCCAATCGTCGCGTACACGGCCGCAGGATGACGAGTCTCCAAGAGCGCGACGAAGAGGAAGGAATCAACCGCCATGAACAGCCCACCTGCGACCATGACCCGTCCGCGTCCCAGGCGGTCCGACAACATTGCGGCTGTCACGATCGCCGGAAGCTGAAGCAGTAGACCGACTATCGTGGCATCGAGAATGAGTTGACGCGGAAGATGGAGCTGCTGGGTACCGAATGCGAGCGCGAATGTAAAGACGAGATAGACAAATGCGTTGTATCCGATGCTGATACCGGTGCCGAGCAGAACGGTACGCCAACTCGACCGGAGCAGCGTGACCACAGGCAGGCGGACGACCGAGTCCTGGTGTTGGACGGTGCGAAAAGTCTCAGGCTCACTGATACTCGATCGGACCCAGAACCCGACAAATACGAGCACGGCGCTCGCAAGAAACGGAACTCGCCATCCCCAGCTGAGGAATTCCTGCTCGCTCAAGCCACCCAGCGCCGCGAATGCGGTCGTGGACAGCAGGCCTCCGGCGGAGATACCCACCATCGACCAGCTTCCATATAGTCCCCGTTTACCAGGGGGTGCGTGCTCGACCGCCACGAGAGCGGACCCGCCCCATTCGCCACCTGCAGCGAGGCCTTGGAACAGCCGCAACACCAAGAGAGCTATCGGTGCAGCCACTCCGATCTGTTCATATGTCGGCAGCGCTCCGATCAGCACGGTGGCAATACCCATGGTCAGTACCGTGGTGATGAGCATCTTCTTCCGCCCGACTCGATCACCGAAGTGACCTGCGATAATTCCACCGAGTGGTCGAGCGAGAAACCCTGTGAAGAATACGACGAAGGCCAGGAGCGTGCCGACCAGGGCGTCCACCTCGGGAAAGAACACCTTGTTGAAGACGACTCCGGTCGCGATCGCGTAAGCGATGAAATCGTAGTATTCGATCGCCGTTCCGATACTGGTCGCCGCAGCCAACCTGGTCAGGCCGGGGCCTGCTGGACGCTGCTGCTCAGCTGGAGAATTCATATGTAACTACCTCTGACTCAATGGAATTGACTTTGGACGGGTGGCAGAAGTCGATGATCGTGCCTTTGTGACCACCTCGACCGGCTCGTCTGCCGGTCACAGCGGTGGGGCGTGGAGCAGCTCCGTCCCCGCCGTGGAGCGTCCGGGTGCCGCATGGCCCCACGAGCGGCGGTAGCCGAGCAAGTGGTGTCGAGGCGCAGCGCCTGGCACGAGGCACCTTCAGCCACGCGGCGTGGCGCACGCTACCGAGTGACACCAGGCGGGTCCGCAGATCGTCCGAGGGCGCCAACGCTCGGTCGGCCTCCGGGTTCGCCGCAGTGACCGTCGACTGACAGCTTCCGGGGAGATCTGAAGACTTCCCCGGGGCGATATCACTCGAAACACGCTGCCCGGGTGGTCAATTTCAGCAGTCGGGGTCGTTGCTCCCTCGCCGGACGTGTTCGCTACCTGAGCGCCTGCTCGATATCGCTTGCCGCCCGGATGACTGCCTGCGTGCTGGCTTCCGCGAGATCGGCTCGGTGTGTAATCAGATTGATGCATATCGGCGGCCCCGGCGTCGGACGGCGCACTGGAACGGCGAGACCATAGGTGCTCGGCTCGATCTCGCCGTAGGTGATTACCCATCCCTTTTCTCTGGCGTCCATCACCGCTTGAGCGTCGTCCGGACGCGGCGGTAGCGCAGCACGTAATGCGACACCGGCGGCGCCTCGATCGAGAGGGTGCCTACTTCCTTCCCGGAAAGACAGGTGATAGTTGACATCCCGCGGGACGATGACAGCGACCGATACGGCCTCATCACCTTCGGCAACGAGCAGTGCGACCGTGGCCCGTTGGTCGGCGACCAGTCGTTGCAGAATCGGCATGCACTTCTGCCGAACACTGCGGTCGAAGGAGTTGCCGAGCGCGACCAGCGCTGCTGCGGGTCGGTAACGGCCGTCTTCGCCACGGATGATGTATCGGAACGAGGCGAGCGTGGACAGCAGCCGGTACGCGACGGTGCGGTGGACACCGACCCGATCTGCAATCTCCTGAACCGTCAGGCCGTCCGAGTCGGCAACCAACTGGAGGGCCGTGAGGCCGCGCGCGAGTGTCTGCGTTCCGGGCGCGGACACCACCCCTCGTTCTGCAGCGACGTCCTCAGCCATATCCGTCACAGTACAAGCCTTCCCCGTTCCTTCGGCGTGGGCACCGAGTGGTTCCCCTTCTTGACAGAACGTGATGCGCGCAACATCATATCCATACCGCATTACATATCGCACCTCATAGTGCGTTATTTACACATCGATGGAGACGAATCCGTGTACGAAAGCATCTGGAGCGACCTGCAGGGCGTGCCGTTCGAACAGGGCTACCTGACAACCACCGCCGGTGTCAGGACGCGATACCTGCATGCCGGCGAGCGAGACAAGCCCACACTGATCCTGTTGCACGGATCCGGTGGCCACGCCGAGGCCTACGTTCGCAACCTTCGTGCCCACGGCGAACATTTCTCGACCTGGTCGATCGACATGGTCGGGCATGGCTATACCGACAAGCCGGGCCACCCGCTCGAGATCGAGCACTACGTCGCCCACTTGATGTCCTTTCTCGACACCATCGGGGTCGAACGCGCGCATCTGAGCGGTGAATCGCTCGGCGGATGGGTCGTGGCCCGAGCCGCCATCGACTTCCCGCACCGGGTAGACCGCCTGGTTCTCAACACGGCCGGCGGGTCACAGGCCGATCCCGTCGTAATGAACCGAATCAAGACCTTGTCGATGGCCGCCGCAACCGACCCGACCTGGGAAAAGGTGCAGGACCGGATCGTATGGCTGATGGCGGACAAGTCGAAGACCTACGACGACATCGTCGCGAGCCGCCTAGCGGTGTACACGCAACCGGACTACGCGAACGCGATGAGTGACACGATGGCCCTGCAGGATCCGCAGATCCGCGAGCGGAACCTTCTGACCGCCGACGACTACGGCCGCATCGTCGCCCCCACCATGGTGCTATGGACCAGCGACGATCCCACCGCCGATGTCACGGAAGGCAAGCGCATCGCGTCCATGATTCACGGGGCTGCCTTCGTCGTGATGGATGGGTGCGGCCACTGGCCCCAGTACGAGGATGCCGACACGTTCGATCGCATCCACGTCGACTTCCTGCGAAATGTGAACCAGTGACCACGACGGATCAGCCCCGGCCTGCAGCGGTGGAAACCCTCGACGCCGATGTCCTCATCGTGGGAGCCGGGCCGGTCGGACTGACCACCGCCAACTTCCTGGGGATGTACGGCATCAGCACACTGGTCATCGACTCGCGGGACACCCTCATCGACTACCCACGCGGAGTCGGGCTCGACGACGAATCGTTGCGTGGATTCCAGACGCTCGATCTCGTCGATGCAGTACTGCCGCATACGGTGCCGAACCAGATCATGCGTTTCGTCAATGGCAACAATCAGTTGCTCGCCGAAATCGCGCCCAGCGAAACCCCATTCGGCTGGCCTCGACGAAACGGCTTCGTCCAGCCTCTGGTGGACGCGGAACTGTTGTCCGGACTGGACCGGTTCGCCCACACCAGTGTCCTATGGTCGAGAACCCTGGTCTCATACGCAGAGACGCCCGACCGCGTGACAGCAACGATCGAGAAGGCAGACGGTGAGCGCTCCACCATCAGCACTCGCTATATCGTGGGAAGCGACGGCGGCCGCAGTACCACCCGACGCGTGATGGGGACCTCCTTCGACGGCACCACGGCATCGACCCGTTGGTTGGTAGTGGATATTCACAACGACCCGCTGGGCACCCCCAACATCTATGTAGGTGCAGATCCCCAACGCCCCTACGTGTCGGTGTCCATCGCGCACGGTATCCGCCGCTTCGAGTTCATGATCAAGCCGGAGGAAACCGACACGCAGGCCGAAGATCCGACCTTCGTCGCCTCGCTGCTGGCACCGTTCGTTGACGATCCCGCCTCACTCGACATCATCCGCCGGCGGGTCTACACCCATCACTCACGCATCGCGGGAGAATTCCGACGTGGCCGAGTCCTCCTCGCAGGAGATGCCGCTCACCTAATGCCAGTGTGGCAGGGCCAGGGTTACAACAGCGGCATCCGTGACGCCGTCAACCTCGGCTGGAAACTGGCGGCGGTGGTCAATGGCTCAGCCACCGACGCCCTACTCGACACGTACGATGCCGAGCGTCGCGAACACGCGACCGCCATGATCCAGCTCTCAACACTGGTGGGCAAGGTCATCTCCCCCACCAATAGGAGCCTTGCCGCAGTTCGTGACGTGCTGCTGATCAATCTCTCCCGCTTGCCGAGCCTGAAGCGCTACATCGTCGAGATGCGATTCAAACCGATGCCTCGATACAAACGCGGCGCGGTTCTGCACAATCCCGGCTCCGATCCCGCGAACTCCCCTGTTGGCCGACTGTTCATTCAGCCGCGTGTCGACACACGCTCTAAGCAGAACGTAATGCTCGACGAGGTACTGGGATCATGGTTCGCCATCGTCTGCTGGAACAACAGCCCCGCGGCAGTGCTCGACGAGAAGTCCTTCAGAGAATGGAAGAGCCTGGGAGCCAAGTTCTTCTCGCTTCGTCCGCTAACTCAGATGCATTGGCCTGACGATGATCACCCGGACGTCGAGGTGGTCGGCGACCGAAACGGGGACCTCAAAGCCTGGTTCGACACACATCAGGAATCGGTGCTGTTCATCCGACCTGACCGAGTCGTGGCCGGCGCCTGCACTGCCCAAAGCGCTTCGCCCATTGCACGGACGCTTACACACACGCTCTCGATGACCCCCGGAGATGACCATGCCACTCGCGCTCTGCTGCATGTCGCACAGCCCTCTGCTCGACCTCTGCACTCACGACCCTGAACTCGACGCAGACCTAAGCGCGGCGCTCGCAGCCGCCCGGGACTTCGTGACCGATTACAACCCCGATGCCGTCGTCCTGTTCACCCCGGATCACTACAACGGCTTCTTCTACAAGCTGATGCCCCCATTCTGCCTCGGATACGAGGCTTCCGGAGTAGGCGACTACGGTACCGCCGCCGGACCCCTCGATGTTCCACGAGACATCGCTGAAGGGTGCGCACGAAGCGCCCTCGACGCCGGCATCGATCTCGCCGTCTCCCTGAGCATGGAGGTCGACCATGGCGCAGTGCAACCCCTCGAGAAGCTTCTCGGTGGGATCCGAACCAAACCCGTGGTTCCGATCTTCATCAACTCGGTAGCAACTCCCCTGGGACCGATCAAGCGGGCACGCCTTCTCGGTCGATCCGTCGGCGAGTACCTCGCCACACGAAGCGAGCGAATCCTCATCATCGGATCCGGTGGTCTCTCCCATGACCCGCCGGTGCCGACTCTCGCAACAGCGACAAGCCACACCGCCGAGCGGATCATCTCCGGGCGAGCGATGACGCAGGCGCAACGACAAGCCCGCACCGAGCGGGTCATCACAGCCGCCGCCGATTTCGCGTCCGGAGCAGAGAATTTGAAGCCATTGAATCCCGCGTGGGACCGCGCATTGCTCGACCTTCTCACCAAAGGCGATCTCACGGCAGTCGACTCCTGGAGCAATAGCTGGATCGAGGAGCAAGCCGGCGGTTCCGCGCACGAAGTACGCACCTGGGTTGCGGCCTATGCTGCACTCGCTGCGGCTGGGAGCTACTCGCTGCAATACCAGTACTACCGACCCACCCCCGAACTCATCGCCGGATTCGCAATCACAACGGCGGTCCCACAGCCTGATTCGGTGGTGCGGGGCGACTCGGTATCGGAGCCTACTCGCACCCAGGACCAATAATGCTCGGCACCATCAACAAGGCTGGCAGAGTTCTCGACCTCTTCACCTTCACAACTCCCGAATGGGGGGTCAGCGAGGTCGCCGCGGAGATACGGGTCCCCAAGTCCAGTGCCCATGCTTTACTCGCCACGCTCACCGATATCGGACTACTCCGGCGTGTACCCGACGGCCGCTACCGCCTCGGCTGGCGAATCCCCGACCTCAATCGCACGCTGGTGGGCAGCACCGATTTCCTCGTAACAGCACGTGCTCGAACCCAGCAGCTAGCGGACCAGCTCCACGCCACGATTCACGTCGCGGCGCTGCGTGAGCACGACATCATCTACCTCGACAAGGTCATCGGCGGCGGTACCACCGACTTCGCATCATCGGGCGTCGGACTTGCGGCTCCCGTCCATTGCACCGCACTGGGGAAGGTGCTGCTTGCTGCCCTCGACACCAAGACTGCAGATGCACTTATCGACCGCCACGGTCTGAGCGGGCACACCCCGCGCACGATCACCTCCTCGACACGCTTACGTGAGGAACTCGTGGCGACGAGGAGGCGGGGATGGGGGTATGACCTCGAGGAAGCCGCCAATCGCGTCTGCTGTGTCGCCGCCCCCATCCGCGACCACACCGGGACGGTGCAGGCCGCCATCAGCGCCTCGATACCCCGCCAGCTTTTCGGCACCCGCCGAGACCTACTGCTAAGGAACATCCAGGCCGCCGCGGCCAGCATTTCCCGTCAGGCTTCCTCAACAGGGTCGGTTAGGCACATTGGTGTCGGCGTGGCCGGTTGATCCTCAGTTGCCATGTGGCGCCGCCATCAGAACGGTGTCAGATGGGTTCGACGCTGCGAGCGCCCTGGATCGTGCGGGTGGACACGGCGGCCCCGGATCTTCGCACTGCTGCGTCGCGATCGGGCGAGGATCTGCACACCCGTGGTCGGACCTGACGCTAACGCCACACCGGGGAGGGCCGGGCCGGGCATTCGCGTGGGCCCGTGTCGATTCGGATCGAAGCTGCGTGGACGGTCCTATAGTCGCCGACGGCCTCACCGGATCGGGAGAGGTTCGAAATTATGGGTGAGGTGAGCACACCTGAGCTGCACAGACTGCGGACCGCGTTCGAATGGCGTCCGAAAGGAAACTGGCAGAAACGACGGATGAGAGCTCGGCCCATTAGGTGCGCGTCACTCGGTCCGAGTCGGATCGGACGATCAAGTCACGCCGACGTCGCCGGCGCGGAGATCCACCGGCAACGCCATGGCGACCATTCAGCACATTGTTCGAGGCCGCTGCCCGTCCGCCCGTCGTGCGTGGCCACCACTCGCTGGCGCACCGGACTCTGCAGTTCGGAAGAAGCCGGTTGCATGTCCGTCGCCCAGTCCCGTCCGATCAAACGCGCGGGTTGCCCAGGGCCGTGATTGCCGCAGCGGAGAAAAACTTGAATCTCGGTGACCTTGCCGGCTCGTACCGTAAACCATTCCAGCGCCCGCATCGGGATGGTCTTTGCTCCTCGCCACGGGAAGAGACGACCGCGACCACATGGGCCGTACCCGTAGCGTCCGCGTCGTTGGCAATGATCTGCTCGAACTCGAGCTTTGCCGCGTGGATCGGTGATTCCGGCGACGCGATTCCCACGGTCATTGCAGCAACCGTCGTGCGGCCTTCGTATACGCCGCCCCATGGCAGGGACTCCGCTTCACGAACGACCACGTCTACGTCGAAGTACTTCGGCTGGATCGGCCGATTGGAATGCTGAATAGATTTCGCGGACGACCGCTTCCGCGGTCATCACATCCTCGGTCGGCGTCTTCGTCATGTCGCTACATCCTTCTCGGGTGTGATGCATCTGATCGAGACTGCGCTTTGCAGCCTCGGAGCGACGTTGATCGAGTGACGCCCCTCGGCCTTCGTGCAGCGTGAGCGCGGACGATTGATCGTCGATTGATTGTGTCAGCGAGCAGTGAGCCCGCCATCCACGACAATTGCCTGCCCGGTGATGAAGGACGCTTGATCGGACGCAAGGAAGGCCGCGACCGCACCGATCTCCTCGGGTCGACCCCATCGCCCCATGGGTACGCGCAACTTCTGGTTGACGACGAAGTCACTCTCTTCGTCAGACGCCCAGTTCGCGGCCGTCATTTGTGTCTGCACGTATCCGGGGCACACCGCATTGACGCGGATCCCTTCCTTGGCATAACGCAGGGCGGCATCCTTCGTTGCGCCGACTACTCCGTGTTTTGACGGACCGTAGCCGGTCGGGCCGATGGATCCGGTAATGCCAGCGATCGATGCGATGTTGATGACGGTCCCACCACCGTGGCGCTGCAAAGCCTCGATCCCCGCGCTCATACCGCGCCACACCCCCAGCAGAAACATGTCGACATTGCGTTCGAAGTCGTCCGCCCGTCCATCTGATGTCATACCTGCTGAGTTGACGACAACATCGATACGCCCGAAGCGGGCTTCGGTGGCACGGATAGACGCCGAGATGTCGTCTGCGCTCAGAACATTCGCGCGGACGAATTCGGCGTCGCATCCCTTGTCGGAGATGG
This sequence comes from Rhodococcus sp. NPDC127593, assembly GCF_042671975.1. Classification (NCBI taxonomy): domain Bacteria; kingdom Bacillati; phylum Actinomycetota; class Actinomycetes; order Mycobacteriales; family Nocardiaceae; genus Rhodococcus; species Rhodococcus sp. NPDC127593. Next base: position 43,628 of record NZ_JBHXWI010000040.1, read on the forward strand.
CAGAAACGACCTCTTTCCCCGCGATCTCGTCGAGGTCGGCGACCATGACATGGGCACCGCTGTCCGCGAGTGCAAGTGCGATTGCCCGTCCGATCCCATTCGCACCACCTGAAATCCAGCAAACTTGGTCGTTAAGACTGGGATACATTTCCTTCTCCTTCGATGACCGCACATCGCCGATTCGGGTACTGCTGGCGACCTGCGGTTGATGTACCGAATGCGAACCTAGATAACCTCGTACGCGAGTCCCGCCCCGTTGGCCCCCTTGGTCAGGCGTCCCCACTTCAATCCTGGGAAATGAGCCGCCGCGAAAGGGACTTTGTTGTCGTAGATGTACTTGCGAAATCGTTCGATCGCTTCGCCAGCTTTAGCGTGATCGTGGTTGATGACAAATTCCCATCCCTCGACCAGCTCGCCGTGGGTATGGACGAGATCACCGATCAGCAACCCTTTCTCACCATCGGAGCGCAGTTCGATGACGGTGCTCCCGGGTGTGTGCCCGCTGGCGTCCATCGCGACGATGCCGGGCAACAGCTCGGTGTCGCCTTCGAAAAGTTCGATGCGGTCGAGTACAGGCGCGAAGCGCACCGAGACGAGATCACGTTCGACGTGCGTGACTGGAATCTCCCAGTCCTCGAGCTGATAATCGGGACGCGAGTAGTGGTCCCAATCGCGCCTGTCGATGCGGATGGTCGCGTTGGGGAAGTAGGGTTTCCCGTTGATCGAGGTCCACCCGATGTGATCGATGTGGAGGTGGGAGTAGATGACATCGGTGATGTCGAGAGGGCTGACGTCGAGCGCCCAGAGCGCCGACCGCAACCCTCCGCCGGTAAACGGCGGCAACGCCGGATCCGGACCCATTCCCGCATCGTGCAGGATCACCTTGTCGTCATAGCGAATCAGATACGACCCGATGGTATTGATCTGCTGGCCGGTGCACTGGTCGAGGAACCGCGCGTATGGCCCCCAATCGTCCTCGGTCGGGGCGTTGTCACCGATGAACAGTCCCTCTTTGTCGAGCACTGCCTCGCCATCGATGAGCCCATCGATTCGGATATCACCAATCTGCATTCTTTGCTCCTGATGCGACGTTTGTTTGGACAGCGTCCGCGGAAGGGGGCTCGATACCAGGTGCCCGACCGGTCGGCGGGTCGAAGTCTGAGGCTTCGGCCCGCCGACGATGCGGTGTCATCGGCCCGCGCTGCCGCGACGGCTCACAAAGCTGCCGGGCTCGATTCCTTGGCCCGTCGGAGGGATTCCGGAATGAGATCTTCCAAGTCGGCCTTGATGAGCAAGGCCAGTGTCCGCGAACCCGGGCGCACCTGGTTGATACCGCCGCCGTTGAACCACAGGCCGCGCTGGGCCGTCTGCCGCCACATGTTGGCCCACTCGCCCTCATCGTCCAACCTCGCAATATCACCGACTCGTTCGGCGACATCCTCACCGAACTGCTCGGCTACCTCGACCTTCCGGTTCTGGTATCCGGTCGCGAGCACGACGAGGTCCGCCTCGATCACGGTGCCGTCAGCAAGTGCAACTCCGTTCTCTACGAACGTGTCGATCCGATCGGCCTGGAGGATAGAAATTCCGCCGTCCGCGATCACGTTCGACGCTCCGACGTTGAGGTAGTACCCACCTCCCGTCCTCAGGAACAGATCCAGCCAGCCTGCACCGTCGTGCCCATCGCCCAGGCGCATGCCCGCGGCCGTGAGACCGGCCAGGAGTTCGGCGTCGCGATCCTTGGCGAACTGGTGATAGGTCTTCGACCCCGCCGTCCGGAGTGGGTTGATCAGGCCGACGCCGTAGCGGACATCGACAAGATGAGCCGGGGTGCCGTCGAAGTAGCTCGCGTATGCAAGATTTGCAGTTTCTACATTGTTCACGACAACGGGATTACGCTGCACCATAGTGACTTCGCAGCCGTTCTTGTACAGGTCGAGCGCGATGTCATGTCCGCTCGAGCCGACACCGACCACGAGCGCCTTCTTGCCCGCGTACTCACCTCCGCCGGTGAAGGCCGAGGAGTGCACCGTCATACCAGCGAACGATGACAAGCCAGCGAGATCAGGAATCCTCGGCTTGCCGCCGATACCGCCGGTCGCCAACACGATGTGCTGTGGGCGCAGCACCCGGGTCGAACCGTCCGCCTTGGTGACCGTGGCAGACCACCGGTGGTCCTGCTCGTCGTAGTCGGCGCCCACGAATTCCGACGACGACCAGATGTTCAGGTCAAGGTACTCGGAGTAGATCTCGAGCCAGTTCGCCAGCACGTCCTTCGGCAGATACTCCGGGTAGTCGTCCGGAAACGGGAGGAACGGGAAGTGGTTCATCTCGACGGGGTTGTGCAGGTTCAGCGAGTGGTACCGCTTACGCCAGTTGTCGCCGACGCGCTCGTGCTTGTCGATGATCAACGACGTGACGCCCAGCCGCTTGAGGTGCGCGGCCGTGATGAGACCGGCCTGGCCGGCCCCCACGATGAGGACCTCGGGCTCGGAATCGACGAACGCGCGCTGCCGATCTCGGTTCTGCAACCAGTTCTCACCCGGCTGCTCGGGTGTGAACCCGTACCCTCGGGGGTGGACCTCGGCGCTCTCGATGCCGGTCAGGCCCTCCAGTCGCGTGAACAGCGCCCGGCCGAGGAAACCGTATGGCGAAGAATCGTCCGGAATACCGTGTAGCAGACCCAATCCCAGACCTGACGCAGTCTCGAAGGAGAAGAAGACTTCGACGACGGCCGAGTCGCCTTCACCCATCACGTGGGGGTCCGGCCACTCCTCGGCAAGCCGCAGATTGGTCGGCCTAACCTCACCGGTGATGGAGAAGAGGAGTTCTTCGACCGCCTCACGTCCGTGGTACTGGTGGTAATCCCAGGTCAACGCGCCGTTGTCCCGCAAATACGACTCCTCGCGGAAAAGTTCCGCGAGCTTTTCTCGATCCTGTGTCGCCAGGGCAGTCTCGAAGTCGAGGAGCCAGCGCTCGGCGCCGAGCCGAATTTCCTTGGTCATGCTTTGTCCTCTTTCCTCTGTAGTGCGGGTTCGCCCGACCTTCTCGGGTGGGCGTCCCCCGCAATGGTTAGTTCTTCGTGAAGCTCAGTAGCAGTTGGTGGAAACCGTCAGGTTCCTCGATCTGCGGACAGTGCCCCACGCCCTCGATGACTGCCGAGGCGGCTCCGGGTATCTCCTCGGCCAATTCCTCTGCCCAGCCTTTCGGTTTGAGCTTGTCCTCCCCGCCCTCGACGATGAGGACCGGAACGGCAATCGAGTCGTAGCTCGGGTTCCCCTTCGGCTTGGGTTCCGAGGTTGCGGTGGGACGTTTGAACCGTGCGGCCGCGACCGCCTCCCATGCGCCGGGTGCGATGCTTGAGGCATAGCGGCGGTGGAGGTAGTCCATGTCGGTTCGCCAATATTCGCCGTGGAACAAGGCCTCGAGCAGGAGACGCATTCCGTGTACGGAGCCGTCGTACTCGAAGAGGGCATCGACGGAGTCGTTCGTCTCGAGCGGGCCGCCACCGCAAACGCTGACTAGTTTCCGAACCGGTAAAAGCGGCGATTCGGAGGCAGCGTCGTGGAGTAGCATCGCGCCGCCCATCGAGTTTCCCACGAACACGCCCTGATCGATCCCGACCTCGTTGCAGAAGCGGGACATGTGCCGGAGCCGGCGCGCCTTCCCATCCACGAAGTCGTGAACCTTCGCGGTTCCACCGAACCCTAGCCAGTCCGGAGCGATCACACGAAAGTGCTGTGACAGCTCGGTGACGTTGTTCTCCCAGCACAGTTCGGCGCAGGCACCGAACTCCCCGCCGTGCAGGAGTACCAGTGGTTCACCCCGGCCGACTTCGACGTATTGCGTTTCGATTCCATCGATGTCGATCGTGCGCCGCATGCCGTCCAGGTCTGCCGTGGTCCTACTCACCGCGGTCGCCGCCATCGCCTGCGCGCAGGGCGGTAGCAACGCTGCGATCGCGGGTCGCGGCGGCGATATGCCGGGCAGCGATATATCCGAAGGTCATCGACGGACCGATGGTGGCGCCGGCACCCGCGTAGCTGCGGCCCATCACACTGGCGACGGTGTTGCCGGTGGCGTACAAGCCGTCAATGACGGTGCCGTCTTCGCGGAGTACCCGGGCACGTTCGTCGGTGACTAGCCCACCGTTCGTACCGAGATCGCTGGGGACGATCCGGAACGCGTAGAAGGGCGGTTTGTCCACCACGGCAAGATTGGGGTTGTGGAAGGTCGGATCGCCATAGTAGTTGTCGTATTCGCTTTCCCCGCGATGGAAATCGAGATCACGGTGGTTGCGTGCGAACGAGTTGAAACGTTTCGCGGTGCGCTCTAGTTCGTCCGCGGGAACATCGATCTGCCGGGCGAGGTCGGACCAGTTGGCGGCGGCCTTGACCACGCCCGATTCAAGCCATGCCGTGGGGACTTTCCGTCCGGTCGGTACCGGAGCGCCCGGAATCTTCGGCAACGGCAGGTGCCCTGCGAACACGTATCGCCGCCAGGACCGCGAGTCGATGATCAACCATGAGGGAATGTGCGTCACACCGCTGCGTTGCCCAGCGATCACGGCGTGCCCAAAGTCCGTATAGGGGGCGGCTTCGTTCACGAACCGCTTACCTTCACCATTTACCACGAACTGCCCGGGAATCATGCGCTCGTTGAGCATGAACTGAATACGACCGTCGGGCCACTCGATAGCCGGGAACCACCACGCTTCGTCCATCAGATCGACAGCAGCGCCGATCTTCTGTCCGACCTTGATTCCGTCACCGGTCGCTGCCGGATTGCCCAGACTCCAGTCTCGGTCGATGACCGGCTCGTACAGCATGCGCATCGGCAGGTCGTGGTCGAAGCCCCCAGTGGCGAGGATCACTCCGCCGCGCGCGCGAACGCGCTCGGTTCGACCCTGTCGTTCGATCTCGATGCCCGAAACGATGCCGTCGTCATCGGCGATCAGAGCCGTCATCGGTGAGCTCAACCACAGATCCGTATCGTTTTCGCGGAGCGCAAGAAACAGCCTCGCCGAGAGCGATTGACCAATCGCGACGATGTTCTCACCGGTAAGGCGGGCCCGGAGCATTCGCCATGCCAGGCGCAGGAGAACTGCCTTACCCTTCCATGACTGGCGGATCTGATAGAAGTCGTGCAGTTCCTTGGGACCTAACCAGATACCCTTCGGCGCCAACGCCAGCGGTTTGATCAGCTTGTCCATGTAGGCGCCGAGGCGGCGCAGGTCGATCGGGGGTACGTTGACTGTCCGCCCGAGCGGCGAACCGCCGGGAAGTCCCGGATAATAGTCCGGATACCCGGGTTTCCAAACGAACTCCAGCTCATCGCTGAGGTCCTCAAGGAAGTCGAGCATGCCAGGAGTGTGTTCGGCGTACGCGGCGATGCGCTCGTCGGAGACAAGCCCCTGGGTGATCTCGGACAGATAGGTGCGAACCTCCTCCTGAGTTCCGCGGTAGCCGTCACGTATCAGCGCCTGCGCGCCTGGAGCCCAGATTCCGCCCCCGGACAGCGCGGTAGTGCCACCGAAAACGTCCGCCTTCTCCACCAGCAGCACGTCCAAGCCGGCCGCCTTTGCCGTCAGCGCAGCAGTCATCCCGCCCGCCCCGGAGCCGACAACCACGACATCGACGGTTGTATCGAATCGATCAATATCTGAACTCACGAACGCAACCTTCTTGGTGTTGTGAATACTTATTGCGCGGCAGGTGTTGCGGAGCGGTTCAGCACACCGCAAGCTGCAGCGGACATTCCGGATCTGCGGAATCCCGGTGATGGATTCGCGCGTTGTTCTTGATCAGGGCTCTTCCGTGAGCGAAGTCGGTCGGCCTGTTGACGCAGTCGATCGCGATGAGCTCACCGTCCGCCAAGTACAGAACGGTGAACGAATCTCCGTCGGAATCGCCGCGTGTGATCAGCGTGTCGTAACCAGTGCTGATTCCCGCCGACTTCAACTTCACACTGTATTGATCCGACCAGAACCAGGGCACTTCTACGTTCGGCGCGGGTTTACCGGTCAGGTCGGAGGCAACGACCTTTGCCTGTTCGCTCGCATTGTGCACCGACTCCAACCGGACTCTCCGTCCCCTGCTGTACGGGTGCAACTGACTTGTGCAGTCACCGATCGCGGATACACCGTCGATACTGGTCCGACACCACTGGTCGATGTCGACACCGTTGCTACACGCGGCGCCGGCAGCGGCCAACACCTCGATGTTCGGCTGCATACCGACCCCGATGACAGCAAGTTCCGCGGCAATCTCTGTCCCGTCACTCAGAACAACCGATTCCAGTCGTGTGCCGCGGCCACGAAACTCCGCCACCGTGGTGCCCAGCCTGAGATCCACACCGGCGTCGCGGTGCACCCTGAGGAAGTAGTCGGACACGACGCTCGAGGTGACCCTCTCGAGAACGCGCGCTCCGGCCTCGACCACGGTGACGTCCAGACCGAGCCCACGAAAGGCCGCGGCAGTCTCCAAGCCGATATAGCCACCGCCGACAATGACCGACCGACGGGCCTGAGATACCTCGGCCTTGAGCCGATCGGCATCCTGCTTCGTGCGAATCTGGTGGACTCCCTGACGGTCTGCACCCGGTGTGGGGAGCGATCGTGCGCTGCCGCCTGTGGCCCACACCAGTTGGTCATAGGTGATTTCCCTGCCGGCCTCGGTGCGGACGACCCGGCGATTGGGATCCACGTGGCAGACCTTGCCGTCATACATCAGCTCGACCGCGGAGTCGGCCCAGTAGCAGGCAGATCGGAGCGGAAGATTGTCGACGCTCTCGGTTCCGAGCAGGTATCCCTTCGACAAGGGAGGCCGCTTGTATGGCAGAGAGGTCTCACCGCTCAGCAGTGCAACAGACCCGCCGAAGTTGCCCTTCGTCAGGTTCGCGGCCAGGTTGACCCCTGCGTGGCCGGCGCCGACGATGACGACATCGTATTGGTGGTTCATTCGGTTCCCTATGCTGGTGGGATGGTCACGGATAGTCCGTCCACCCCCGTTTCCAGGTCGATCTGGCACGCCAACCTGCTGTTTTCGCGTACCTCTCCTACAACGAGGCAAGTGATTGCCTCTTCCTCGTCTGCGCTCTGACCCGAAATTTGACTGCGCCATTCCTCGTTGACATAGACGTGGCAGGTCCCGCATGACATTTCGCCGCCGCATTCGGCGTCGATTCCGGGGACGTCGCTATTGACTGCGACCTCCATCAGCGATTGACCAACGGCTGCGTCAGCTATGAACTCCGTCCCACTTGGATCGACGAAATGGATCTTCGGCATGGTCAGCCCCTCTCGGCGCCGGCCGGTGCGGATGCGCTTTCCCGGGGCAGCACGGTCGCTGGATCCCACTTCACAGGCAGGTAATCGAAGCCGTGGATGACCATGACCTTGTTGCGAGTCGGTTGATGGTCGGGGTCGAGGTCGAGAGTAGGGATACGGTTGAACAATGCGGTGAAAGCGAGCTTCATCTCCTGACGCGCCAGGGTGTTCCCGATGCAGGTGTGGACACCTTTGCCGAAGGACATGTGCTTCTGCAGCTCGGAACGGTCGCGGTCGATCTTGAACCGGCGGGGCTCGGTGAAGACGTCCTCATCCATGTTCGCCGACGCGAAGACAGCGCGTACCTTCGTCCCTTCCTCCATCGTCACACCGCCGACGGACACCTCGCTGGAGGTAGTTCGCACCAGTCCCTCGATGGGGGCCATGTACCGCAGTACTTCTTCGACTGCGGTGTTGATCAGCTCGGGGCGCTCCTGCAATTTGCCTCGCTCGTCGGGATTTGTGCAGAAGAGGTAGACACCGTTGGCGATCGCGGTAGCGCTCGACTCGAATCCACCGGCGATCATCTGGGCGAACGCCTGCACCACCTCGCCATGACTGAAGTGGGCACCCTTATCGTCTGGGGTGGTGATGAGCATCGTGAGGGCGTTGGGTTCCGTTTCTCCACGCTCGACGGCGGCCACCTGCTCCTGACCCCACGTCGCGACGCACTCGCTGATCGCCTCCATCGCGTTGCCGCCGCGCTTCGCAGCTTCGTCGTCGCCGCCCCAGATGGACAGGATGGCCATTGCCCACTCCTGTACGTCTTCGGCCTTCTCGAGGGGCATCCCCAGCAGGTAGGTGAGCATTCCGCTGGTCAGCGGGAGTGCGAAGTCCTTCATGATGTCGGCGCGTCCGGCGGCGGCCAAACCGTCGATGAGGTCGTCGATCCGATCCTGGAGCATGGGAACGAGCGGCGCGATCACCTTCGGCGAGACGGACGGCTGCGCGATGCGACGAGATCTCTTGTGCGCGTCACCGTCGGACCATGCCAGGGTTCCGCCACCTTCTGGTGGTCGGATCCGTTCGGGTCCGGAACCCTCCGCACTGAGGAACAGATCGGGATTCATCAGACACTTTTCGATGTCTGTGTAGCGCGTGAGGGAGTACATCTCGTCGACCTGTCCGGATACGAACGGGTTGTCGTTGAGTTGCTTCAGCTGGTCCTCAGAGAATCGGTGGTGGTGCACCGGGCATTTCTGACGGAGCTCCGCGAAATGTTCCTCTACCGCGGGCTTCGCGTCCGGCGAGCACGGGTCGTATGCACTCGGATCGTATTCGTTAGAAATTTGACTGGTCATGAAGTCCCACCTTCGAGTGATTGAGCACTGGCCATCCGCTTCGCGTCAGACGAGGGGTGGCACCGTATCGGTCGTCGGTGGCCTCGCGCAGGTCGTACCGCCGACGCATATGACGCTAATCACTTCACCCCGAATCGCGGAGTCATGTTCAGCTATCCCGAACGACGGTTTCGGACTGCCCTTACGCATGGCTAACGTCAGCGGCATCAGACTCGGTCAGAATCCTCGCAGGTCTGCGGGACCATGACTTATCGCGTGCCCCACGCCTGGCACAAGGATCCCCGTAAGGAGTGCACCCGGATGACGATCGTGAGCGCCGCATCGAGAGCCCACGACTTGTACCTTGCGCGCCGAGATAGGATGCCGATCTCACCGTTCACGGATTCAGACGCCTCCCTCGGGATGGACGACGGCTACGAGATTCAGCAAGAACTCGTTAAACTCCTTATAGCGCGGGGTGATCGGGTAATTGGACACAAGGTCGGTGCCACCTCAGCGGCAATGCAGCAGCTGATCGGCATCGACTCGCCCGACTACGGACCGGTCCTGGAATCAACAATGTATCGACATGGCGATTCGATCTCGCTCGGCGATTTCATTGCTCCCAAGATCGAGGCCGAGATCGCCTTCGTCCTAGGCGATCGACTGGTAGGCCCCGGCGTGACATACGAACAAGCGCGCCAGTCGATTGCAGGGATGTCGGCGTCGATGGAAATCGTCGACTCACGCATCGAGGATTGGCGTATCAAACTCGCCGACACCGTCGCCGATCTCGCCTCCAATGGCGCACTCGTCGTCTCCGACGCTGCCGTACCGCTGGACACGAGCGAACCACGAGCAATCAGGATGTCCCTCACGAAGAACGGGAAAGTCGTGGCGGCGGGCATCGGCGCCGATGCCCTCGGCGATCCGATCACCGTTCTCATCTGGCTCGCGAATGTATTGGGTAGCAACGGTGTCGCCCTCGAGCCCGGCCACCTGATACTCACGGGGGCACTCCACGCGGCGGTGCCGCTGCAAGCCGGAGACACCTTCCGCGCCGAATTCGATCATCTCGGCGCGATCGAGGTCACGGTGACCGACTGACGATGCTCGATAGCCTCCGCTGATCCGGTCTCGACCACGCGTGGATCACCTTAGTTGCGAAAGTGAAAAAATGAGCAGTACAACAAAATCCGTAACCGCCGCGATCGTCGGCCCGGGAAACATCGGCACCGATCTCCTGGCGAAGTTGTCACGTCTCGATTCGATCCAGGTCGCATACATGGTGGGCGTCGTCGAATCCGACGGCCTTGCTCGTGCGCGCTCTCATGGCATCACGGCCTCCGCCGAGGGTGTGGACTGGCTATTGCGTCAGGATCCGCTTCCCCAGATCGTCTTCGATGCGACCTCAGCAGGAGCACACAAAGCCCATGCACCGAAGTACGCCGAGGCCGGCATCCAGGCGGTCGATCTGACTCCAGCACACGTCGGACCCATGGTGTGTCCCCCGGTCAACCTCCGTCAACATATCGATGCGCCGAATGTCAGCATGATCACGTGCGGCGGCCAGGCCACTATTCCGATGGTGCACGCGGTGTCCCGCGTCACCCGGGTGCCGTACGCGGAAATCGTCGCCTCGGTCGCATCGCGCGGCGCCGGCCCCGGAACCCGGGCGAACATCGACGAGTTCACCGATACCACCTCACGCGCCGTCGCCGAAGTGGGCGGCGCCGAACGGGGCAAGGCGATCATCATCTTGAATCCGGTTGAACCACCGATGATCATGCGCGACACAGTGTTCTGCGCGATCTCCCCCGACGCCGACCACGACGCGATCATCCGGTCAGTCCAGTCGATGGCGACCGAAGTCCAGCAGTACGTTCCGGGTTATACCCTCAAAGCCGAACCGCAGTTCGACGACCCCCGGGACGATTGGGGCGGAAACGCTCGCGTCGCAATCTTCCTCGAAGTCAAAGGCAACGGCGACTACCTCCCCGAGTACGCCGGAAACCTTGACATCATGACAGCCGCCGCTGCACGAGTGGGCGACCTGATGGCACAGGCAATGACAGGAGCGCCAGCATGACTCGACCACCCCTGACTCACGACATCCGCATCGTCGATACCACATTGCGCGACGGCAGCCACGCGATGGCACACCAGTTCACCGAACAGCAGGTGCGGGACACGGTTCGAGCTCTCGAATCCGCTGGGGTCGAGATTATCGAAGTAACACATGGCGACGGTCTCGGCGGATCGTCGTTCAACTACGGGTTCTCCCGCACCGATGAACTCGACCTCATTGCGGCGGCGCGCGAAGAGGTGACCAACGCGAAGATCGCTGTTCTGTTGGTGCCGGGGATCGGCACTGCAGACGATGTACGCCGCGCTCATGACGCGGGCGCGAGCATGGTGCGAGTCGCCACTCACTGCACCGAAGCCGACGTCTCACCACAGCACTTCGGGGTAGCCGTCGACCTCGGTATGGAAACAGCCGGTTTCCTCATGATGGCACATCGCACCTCGCCGGGGGCTCTGGCGAGGCAGGCACGGATCATGGTCGACGCAGGTTGCCAGACGGTGTACGTGACCGACTCCGCAGGCGCACTGCTGATGGATGACGCAACAGCACGGTTCGAAGCATTGATCAGCGAGGTCGGTGACCAGGCCTGGGTCGGATACCACGGCCACCAGAACATCTCACTGGGAGTCGCCAACTCCATCCTCGCGTATCAAGCGGGCGTCAGGTACATCGACGGGTCTCTCTGTGCGCTCGGCGCCGGAGCCGGAAACTCTCCGACCGAGGTACTGGCGGCTGTCTTCGACCGGCTTGGTATCAAGACCGGTCTCGATGTGCTTGCGGTACTCGACGCAGCCGAGGATGTTGTCCATCCCTACCTTCCTCGCTGGCCGAAGATGGACCGTAATGCGATCGTGCAGGGATGGGCCGGCGTCTATTCCAGCTTCCTACGCCACGCCGAACGCGCCGCCGAAAGGTACGGTGTTCCGGCCCACGAAATCCTCCAGCGATGTGGCGAGCTTCAGCTTGTCGGCGGGCAGGAGGACATGATCATCGATATCGCGCTCCAGCTTCGGTCGCGCGGGGGGATGCCCGTCACCACGTAAGGGTGAGTCCGCAGTCTGTTTCGTGACGATAATGTCGACTTACGGGAATAGGCGGACCTCAGCGGGTAAGCCTACCGGCGGCGAGAGCCCACGCACTCATCGGAACCATGGCGCTTAGGATGGAGCCTCATCGGGCGCCGACGCCGATCTCCCGGTCGACCGACAGCGCATGAGTAGAGATCCGTCCGGCCACACGCTGCACGGACCGACACAGCACTTCCCGATCTCGTCGAAACGACAGAGCCGGCACCGTGAGGCTGATTGCCGCATGGACCGCGCCCCCAGCATCACGGATCGGCGCTGCGACCGAACACAGACCGATGTGGGCTTCCTCTACGTCACACCCGACTCCCCGTAGACGGATGGCCTTCAGCTCGGCACGGAATCTCGTCGGGCACGTGATCGTATGGGGCGTATGTTGCATGAGTCGATCGTCCCCGATGAAGGCGTCGATCACTCTTACCTCAGAATGGGCGAGCAGAACCTTGCCCAACGCAGTGCCATGAGGGCTGCTGGGTCGGGCCGGGCCGACAGTGCGAGAGTTCCTGGCCGCGGCGCCGTCCACGGAGTCCAGAATAGAAACCTTGAGGTGCCGAAGTGCGGCCAGCTCGACCGTCGCATGCAGTTGATCAGCCAGCTGATGTAGCACAGGGCGCGCGCTGGCGAGCAATCCTGTGGTGCCAACCAGCGTCCGGTTCAGCTCGGCGATTCGCCACCCGAGTCGGTATCGACCCCCGACGGACCTGCGCGTCAAACCTATCTCACACAGAGTAGAGAGCAGCGCGTGGGCGCTGGACTTGGGAATCTCGAGCCGATCGGCCACCTCACACACACCCCACTCCGGATTTGTGCTGGTGAAAAGGTCAAGCACCCGTCCGGCCTTGGCTACGGTTCCGAGCATTGCTCCTCCATCCTCCACCCGCCGCTGTTTTGTCGAACAGAACGGACACTGCAAGTTGTAGTGACCCGAGCATGCTGTGCGTGCCGAAACCCCATACCGGTCATAGTGCGGGTATTTGTACCTAGTTCCAGCGGCCCGAGGTCGCACCCGTGCGTTCGACGCCGTGAGAAGGCGGGGATCGCCGTTTGAGTTAGAACAACTGTTCGAATACGCATTGGGTCGATTTCGAGTCGTGCGAAGTGGCAACATCGGTGGCGTGAGTGAGATGGAACACAGCAAGGTCGGGCGTCTGCCGTCGGAGTTGACCAGCTTTGTCGGACGCAGACGTGAACTAGCCGAGGTCAAGCAGCAGTTGCAGATGTCCCGGCTCGTAACGTTGACCGGGACTGGCGGGGTCGGGAAGACACGTCTTGCGCTCAAAGCCGCCGCTGCTGTCCACCGGGCCTTCAAGGATTCCGTTTGGTTGATCGAAGTCGGCGAGTTGCGCGACCCTTCGCTGCTGGCCGACACGGTGGCAAGCAGCCTGGGTCTAGTTCACCGCACCAACCGCCCGATCCGGCAGGCACTGTTCGAGTATCTCGCGACTCGACAGTTACTGCTGATCCTCGACAACTGCGAACACCTACTCGACGCGACCGCCGAGTTCGCCCAGTCTCTACTCAAAGCGGGGCCAGAACTCCGGATACTCGCCACCAGCCGGGAACGACTCAATATCGACGGCGAGTCGGTAGTCGGCGTCCCACCGCTGACTATCCCCGCCGCGACCTCCGAGCCCCCCGCCGATAGCTCGACCGTGTCCGACGCAGTCATCTTGTTCGCCGAGCGGGCGAGATCACATGTGCCGGGGTTTCGGCTCACCGCGGCGAACAGGAATGACGTCATTCGCATCTGCCAACGCCTTGACGGACTGCCGTTGCCGATCGAACTCGCAGCCGCCCGGCTACACACCCTGTCCACCTCCCAAATCCTGGAACACCTCACCGATCGTTACCAACTGCTGACCGCCGGCCGCCGAGGCGCGCCCTCGCGGCAACAAACCCTGCGGTCTTCGGTCGATTGGAGCTACAACCTGTGCGGTCCGGACGAACAACGACTTTGGGCACGCCTGTCTCTGTTCGCCGGTGGTGCCGAGCTGGACGCGATCGAGGGTATTTGCGCGGAAGGACAGACCACCGACATGCTCGACCTCGTCGGTTCCCTCGTCGACAAGTCGATCTTGATCAGGGACGAACCCGGCTCGAATGTCCGGTACCGCATGCTGGACACGTTGCGCGAGTACGGCCGGAAGCAATTGGTTGCGAACGGGGAGTACGACGGAATTCGTCGACGGCATCGCGACTGGTATGGCCAGTTGGCGAGCCGCGCCGCGAATGAGTGGGTCAGCGCACGCCACAGCGCTTGGGCCGCACGGCTCGGACGAGAACAGGCCAACCTCCGTGAAGCGATGGAGTACTGCTTCGAAGAGGCCCGCGACGAACAAGCAGGAGTATCGCTCGCGACGACTCTGTATCCCTTCTGGCTCATCAGCGGGCACTTCAGTGAGGGACGTCGATGGCTCGACCGGGCCGCCGACGCACTCTCCGCTGAACCTCGTAGCCGGGCGGACGCGATACTTCTCGACAGTGTCTTGGCAGGTCTGCAGGGTGACACGCAAACGGCAGGCGCACTGATCGACCATGCGAGGGCGATCACCGACGTCCACGCGAACGCATCGACCGGCGCCCTCGCGCAGCACGCCACTGGACTCCTGGCGTTGTATCGAGGTGAACCCGATCGAGCTTCCGTTCATCTGCAGACCGCCACTGAGATGTTCGAAGCAGACTCGAATACTTTTCTGCAGTTCGGGTCGCTTCTGGGCCTCGGCTTGGCGAGACTCGCTGCAGGAAACGTGGAAGGAGCGATCAACAGCCTCGATCAGGCCCTTGCACTTACCGCGATCGGCGAGTTGCCGGCGCTCCAAGTGTATCCACTATGGGCCCTGGGCATCTCACTCTGGTTGCAGGGTGATTCCGAACAGGCAGCGGATGCGCTGCGCCGCGGACTGGAGCGGATTCGGCGCGTCGACGATCCGCTTGCCCTCGCCTGGTGCCTGGAAATCCTCGCCTGGATCGCCGCGGACAACAATCTCGAGCGACGGGCCGCCACGTTGATTGGCGCTGCCGCAACGTTGTCGCACCAATTGGGCGGGAATACCGTCGCCTTCCCCGACATGCGAACCTTCCAGGATCGATGTGAGCAGCGGGCACGCCGCGCACTGGGAACCAGGAAGTTCGAGTCGGCGCGCGAACGTGGGGCCGGTATGCGTCGCGAGGAAGCTATTGCTTTCGCCCTCGAGGAGCATCCTTCGGCTAAGCCCGCCTCGGTCAGTGAACTGACCAAGTTGACGAAGCGGGAACAAGAAGTTGCCGCGCTGGTCGCCGAAGGATTCACGAATAGAGCTATCGCCGAGGATCTGGTAATCGCCCCCCGCACGGCACAGGGGCATGTCGAAAATATCCTCATCAAGCTCGGTTTTACCTCGCGTAGCCAAATCGCTGTATGGGTTGCCGAGCAACAATAGGGCCGAGAAAGCAGCCATCGGCTAATCCGCGACGCTCTCTCTCGGGTCGGTCGCACCACTTGCAAGGCTAGATCGCTTCGCGCCCATTGACCTCATCGTACCCGTACCCGGCCGAGTCCCTACAAGTCCGTTCGGATAGTCCGAACGGCGATACGTGGCAGTGGTTCACGCCTCATAGAGTGACAGGCGAGTACATCGCCCACAGGCAAGCATCACAATATCAACCCTTATCGACACCGTAAGGAGATCTGATGACGGGCAACAGCGTAAGTCCCGGATATACAGGCGGAAATCTCAACCTGGTCGGCACCCGCCCGGGAAACGCCTACAAGTACGACGGCCCGGCCATGCCGAACGGAATCTGGTTCGCGCTGACATACACCAGCACCCACGATGCCATCGAAAAGCTAATCGTGCCCCCGGGTCTGAAGGTCAATCGCGATCTTCCCCCCGAAGTCGAGGTCCAATACTTCGTCAATCCCGAATGCCGGGCATACGACGGGCGTATCACCCCGTACCAGGGTTTCATGTTCATGGCCCATGTCCGCCACGGAGACACCACCGGACGCGCCGGCTGGGAGTACGTGGACGGTGTCCACGGGGACAAGACCCAGATGGACATCATGGGACCGTGGGGCGTGTACTTCGGAATGCTGAAAAAGATGGCCGACATCCACTTCACACCGATCGGGGGCAACGAGTTCGAAATTTCCGTTACCCGGCGCGGTGTCCGACTGGTGACCATGACCATCCGCACGGGCGCCGAGGTGCCTGAAAACGAGGTCGAACTAATCAACGCCGCAAGTTCCCAGTGGCCGAGGACGCTCACTGTCCGCGAAATCCCCGATGTCGACTTCTCCGGGTTCGTCGAACGATCCGTCTGCATCGCGAGCACCGATAACAACAACACCATCACCCAGGCATGGACGGCGGACAAGGGAAGTATCACTTTCGGCAACGACGAACTCGACCCCCTGAACGAGATGCCGGTCCTCGGTGTGTCCGGGGAGTTCAGCTACAAACTGACCTGCAGTAAGGAGCTCTTCAGCGGTATGACCGTGCTCGAGCACCTGCCGCTCGATGCCCACGCCCCCGTCGCCGCCAACGCCTGAGGCGACTCGGCACCGAACGACACCCCACTGCTCCGACCTGTTTCGGCTACCGGAGCTCCGCTGGTTGCATGATCCGACAGTCACGCAAGTATCCCGTTCGGCATCATCACAACCATTGATGTACGGCCGTCGCGAAACGTTCGTCCTGACGAAGAGGCGCGGCGACAAATCACTGAAGCGGTACTCGGCGACGACTTCGGATCGTCGTCGAGTACCGCCGCCGCGCCCACATGAACCGTGGCTGCGGAACCGCTCACACGAGGAATAGAAATGGTTGAAGCCAAAAGGATTCAAGCAGTCAGCGACAGCACGAGGATGCTCGATTTTGCGTTGCGGTGGCGGCACTTTGGCGGTGGTACGAGCGAGGACATCTTTGTAATGTTCGGCATCACTTCGAAGGAGTTCTTCACCCGCGTGCTCCGAATTCTGCACGGTCAGACTGGGTTGGACCCTGCCCTCGCCGCGGACCTGCACCAACTCTGTGGGAAGCGACTCGCTACCGAGAAAGAAAGACGGCCACCGAAGCTGTTGCGCTCACAACATCCTCACCACAAGAGGCACTATCCATCGGAACCGGAAACACCCTCGTCCACACTCACGAAACCACGTAGGTGAGCTCGAGTGGAATAGCTCATCTCGATTGCATTCCATCCGTGCGTGCCCACTAGAGCGTGTCTGCTATTTGCGGACGCGGTGATGGATGACGAGCGCAGCGAAGAGTACGCCACCGAGAAAGGTGGTGGCGTACTTGTCGTAGCGCGTGGCGATTCCACGCCACTGCTTGAGACGCCCGAAACCACGCCCGACGGTGTTGCGTTCGCGGTAGCGGTCCTTGTCGAACGCCGGCGGCCGACCCCCGTCCGATCCTTTCGCCTTGCGACGTCGAATCTGGTCACTGCGTTCGGGGATGGTGTGCGAGATTCGGCGTTCCCGCAGGTGCTTTCGAGTGCTCGGATGCGAGTACGCCTTGTCGGCCAGCAGCCGGAACGCTTCGGTGTCGTGAGCGCGATGCGCGTCGAGCAGCGGCGCCCAGGTAGGGGTTGTCGCCTGCCTGTCCCGGCGAGAGCAGCAGCGTCAACGGGCAGCAGAACGTGTCGGTGAGAGCGTGGATCTTCGTGCTCAAACCGCCGCGGGAGCGGCCGAGTGCGTGGTCGGCAGGTTCGTTGATCAGATTCTTGTCATTCGACCGGGCCCCCTGTGTGCGCATCGGTCAGGGCACCGGCCGAATGCTGATGGGCGCGGACAATGGTCGAATCGATCGACAGCAGACGTTCGAGCTGTCCGTCTCGCTCCGGGGCTGCCGCCCGCACAGCGGCGAACATCCGCACATAGGTGCCGTCGTCCGACCAGCGACGATGACGCTCCCAGATCGACTGCCACGGGCCGAAGTATTCGGGCAGATCGCGCCACGGTGACCCGGTTCGGAACCGCCAAGCGATCCCGTCGAGCGTCAACCGATGGTCATTCCACGGACGTCCCCTCCGGCCAGCCAGTACAGGGAGGACGGGCTCGATCACAGCCCACAGGTCATCGGAGATCTCATCGGCGCGCAACACTCACCCAGCATCACGCATCAATCCCCGAAACATTAAGCAGACACGCTCTAGACTAGTCGCAAAAGCCCTTCCAGGATTGCGCCCCGTGCGAGCTCCCTCAGCTTCCGGCGACAGTCATTCTCTCCCACGGCCGACGCCCATACCTTCCCCAAGCTGCGGTCCGGTTCGTTCTTCCCGTCCCTGCTGGAGCGCCGCCGCCGGATCGACAAGGCCCTGTACGCGGTAGTCATGGAGGCGTACGTGCACGGCGTGTCCACCCGCAGCGTCGACGACCTGGTTGGTGCGCTCGGTGTCGAGGCCGGCATCTCGATCGGAGGTGTCGCGGATCTGCGCGGGCCTCGATGCCGAGATCGCCCGGTTCCGTGAACGCACCTTGACGCACACGAGCTTCCCGTACGTGTTCCTCGACCCGACCTACTGCAAGGTCCGTGTCGGTGCGCACGTGGTGTCCCAGGCGCTTGTGGTGGCGACCGGGGTGTCGATCGATGGCACCCACGAGGTGCTGGGCACCGCGGTCGGGGACAGTGAATCGTATGAGTTCTGGCGGGAGTTCCTGATCGGGCTGCGCAGTCGGGGTCTGTCCGGGGTGCATCTGGTGATCTCCGACGCGCACAGCGGGCTGAACGCGGCTGTGGCACAGCAGTTCACTGGTTCAGCATGGCATGGCGCCGGGTGCATTGTGCGCCAATTCCGCCTTCCACAACCGGTACCGGTAGCTGTTGGAGCCGCCGGTGTCGGCGGTGATCAACAGCCGGCGTGCGTGCGGGTAGTCGGCGGCGCCGCGGGCCTGCCACCAGCGGCGGATGGAGGCGACCGCGAACGCGGCGGTGTCGTGGTCGACGCCGACATTGACCCAACCTGCGTCGGTGGTCAAGTCGTAGACGCCGTACGGGATGGCCCGGTCCGCATTCGGTCCGGTGAAGAAGCTGTGATCGACCACCCGCACCCGATCGCCGTGCGGGCGCCACTCGCGTCCCGGGGTGGGCAGCTGGCCGAGTTATTCTTCGAATCGACGCTGATCACCGGCTCGCCCGCGTCCTGGTGCGCCTTGACCTGCTCGTTGATGTAACGGAACTGCACGTCCCGGTCCGGGTGCTGCTCGCCTTCCAACGTCTTGGCGTTGGCCTGCAAACTGAATCCGTTGTCCCGCAACAATCGTCCCACCGTTGGTGCGGACACCGGATGGCCCTGCCGGGTCAGCTCCTCGGCCAGGTGTCGCAGCGACTTGGTCGTCCACCGCAACGGAGACTCCGGATCCCCACGCTCATCCGGCTCGACCAGCGCCAACAACGCAGGCACCAGCTGCGGATTCAGCGCGTCCGCACCCTTGCGGCCCCCACCCCGACGGCAGACCCGACCCGTCGGCGCCGGCTGCTCGCCGGCCTCCAACTCGAATACGCCCCTGCGAACAGTGGTCTCACTGACACCGACCGCCCGCACCCCGCCATGCCCAAGCGACCGGGCCTCCGCCGCCAACGCCAACCGCCGCTGCCGCTCGTTCAGATGCGGCAACAAGACCTCGAACCGCTCCCGTAACCGCCGGTCGGCCTCGCACACGATCGCCCTACCGCACCGACCAGACCCCGATCACAAACCAACACTTTATTATTTCACAGTCACATTCATGCGTAACATCCGGGCGACGGTGGGGACCAAGCATGTGCCGCCGGTGATGGCAGCGGTCAAGACGTTTTGCGCATACCGATCCGGTCGAGGTGGCCGCGCAGTAGAACCAGGTCACCGACACCTTCGCCGGCTCGTTCCCGAAGGCCGCGGCGTTGATGGAGTCGGCCAAGCATGATGTGTTCGCGTTCACTGCGTTCCCGAAGGCTCATTGCCAGAAGGTGTGGTCCAATAATCCAATTGTGCGGTTGAATAGAGAAATCAAGCGTCGCCCCGATGTCGTCGAGATCTTCCCGAACCCGGCGGCGTTCCTGCGTCTGGCGACCGCGGTGGTCATCGAGCAGCACGACGAGTGGCAGGTCACCCGCCGCTATGTTTCCGACGTGAGTATGGACGAGCTCCGTGCGGTGATCGCAGCGAAGGAGCACGCGGCGGACGGCGGCACGTACGCGCGTGCCTATCGGCGCCGTGCTGTTCACGGCGTTAAGCGAGCTGCTGAATCCATGACTGGGTCGGTATCACTGATGCTGACCAGGGCGCTCCTGCGGCGAAGTGATCGAGTAGCGCCTGATGTGTGCTGGGGTTGGCGTCAGCACACGCGTCACTCAACACGGTGACTCTGAAGTCGCGATCCAACGCTCCGACCAACGTTCCGAGCACAACCCCGCCCGTCGAGATGCCAGTGAGGACGAGCTCATCGATATTCTGAGACTTCAGAATATGCTCGAGATCCGTACCGCTGAACGCGCTGACTCGCACAGTGGTAACGACAATGTCTCCGACTCTCGTCGCGACCTTCTCGTGGACAGCGTCGGAAGATCCCCGGATGAATAGCTGTCCGGGTTCCAACTGTTGTAACCGAACGTCATTGGCCGGGAATTCCGGATAACCGGCGCGGTACCCAACCACCACGTAGATCACCAGCACATCCGCGGCGCGGGCGGCGCCGATGGCGTCAGCAATCCGCTCAATCCACGAGTCGTCCTCGACCATGTCTGTGAGCGGCGGCTGCACGTGCATGACCATAAGTGCAGTACCGACGCGACTCTTATGTTCCACCATTTATTTTCTCCTCTGGTTTCGCCGCCACGATCGGCAGGTGCGATGGGTGTCAGTCATGAATCGTGTCGTAATCACGCTGCCGCTCCGGGGGCAGAAATCGCTCTTCGAACTCTCGGACCTCTTTGTAGGTGGGATCGACGAATGCGTCACCGTAGCCTACGAATTCCTCGCAGCCCTCCAGCGCGAAGGCTTCGGACAGATACTTGTCAAACGGGCCTACGTCGCCAGCATCTCTTACCCGCAGTAACAGCTTCCACGCTTCTTGAACTCCGGGAATGATGAACGGCACGATCGCGATGCTCTGGCCCATCCGGGTCATCTCTGGGAGCGACGGCGCGGGGCCGGCGTGTCTGCTGGCAATCGCATACGTCGGCCCGTCGACCGACGCAAGCGCGGTACCGATCTCGTCCCACGTACGTATGCCCTCGAAGAAAATCACGTCAGCCGAGGTATGTTCGCGGTACAGTCGGCCACGCCGGATAGCCTCGTCCAGACCACCACCACTGGTCCCGTATCCGTCGGTGCGGGCGGTAATCACAAACTCTTTGTCGAGAGCGTCACGTACCTCAATCGCTGCGTTCAACCGTCCGACCGCTTCGCCGTCCGACACCAACTCGATGCCAGCTTGTCCCCCAGCCTTTTTGGGGTCGAGTTGATCCTCGATATGGATCCCCGCGATCCCGGCCTCGATGAACTCTTCGACTGTCCGGCGAACGTTCTGCACGCCACCGAAACCCGTGTCGGCGTCGCAGTAGACGGGGATATCCACGCATCGCGCGACCCGTCTCGCGTTATCAATCACTTCGGTGCGTGTCATCATGCCGACATCGGGCGAACCGGTGAGCCACCATGATGCCATCGCCCCAGAGATGTGGAATGCCTTGAATCCAGCGCGTTGAGCCATCTGCGCGTGGATCGGCAGGACACCGAACGGGACAAGCTCAGTTTGCTCGTTGCGAAACAATGTTCGCAGCAGATCCCCTTTGCTTGCTCGCGACATATCTACTCCTATCCATGATTTCGGGTTTGCACAGCTATCAAGTCAAGTTTCTATGCATCACACTAAAGTGAGTGTGCGGTCGACGGCCTCATCCCAGGACATGCCGGTGCGTAAGAATGCACCGCACTTCGCTACTATCCTCGGATTGTCTACCGCCACCGAACCCACCAGTCGATCACCAGACCTATACAAGGCAACGGGTTTCGCGCTGCCAGCCGACGATAGCAATCGTGATTCCTCGGACAGCGCCAGATGGCCAACCCCTTGGAACCGGCGCCCGTGCAACTGAGTCATGAAGTACGGCGGGGGCAGCGCTTCGGGTAAGTACGCAGCTGAGCCAAACCACAAGGCACGCGCAGCAGCCGCCCCCTGGTCAGCCGCGCAAGTCCACTGTTCAAGACGCACCATCTCACCTGCAGGACCACCGGGCCACCGAGCGACATCCCCTGCGGCATAGACATCGGAATCGCTCGATTGAAATGCTGCGCTGCACAGAATGCCGCCCGACAGTTCGAGCCCCGATCCAGCTAGCCAGTCGACCGCTGGCTGCACACCTGTACCCGCCACAACGGTGTCGGCTTCGACAACAACGCCGCTGGCAAGTTCCACGACCAGGCCAGCGTCCGATGCTGTCACCGACCGCACCATTGCGTTGAAACGCGTGGCAACTCCTGAATTCTGTTGCAAATCAGCCAGATAGGCAGACATATCTGCACCCAGCACAGATGCGAAGGGGCCCGGCTCGACGCTGATCAACGTGGTGGTAACGCCGAGTTCTCGACCTGCGCTGGCGACTTCGCCACCGATCAGCCCGCCACCGATCACGGTCAGATGCTTCGTCGACCGCAGCCTGGACCTCAGACCTTCAGCATCTGCGTGTGTCCGCAGGACGTGGATGTTCGCATCATCCGCTACGGTGAATGGCACTGTTGGCTTAGTGCCGGTCGCGATGAGTAGCTTGCTGTAGCCGACCTGCGAACCGTCGCTCAACGATACAATCTTGTCGGCAAGGTTCAGGCCGACAGCATAGGCGCCGGTTCGCAACTGTATGCCCATGGCCAGCAACTCAGCGCGAGTACGAAGCGCTATATCTGGCGATTTATTCTCTGTTAGAACGGCTTTCGACAATGCGGTGCGATCGTAGGGGGCCCCGTGATCTCCGTCTAAAACTACTACCGGAATGTCACCCAGTGAGCGCAACGTCTCCGCCGCGGTGATTCCTGCAATAGACGCTCCGACGATGACGATCGGTGCGTCAGTCATCGGTGACGGTTATCGCTGATTTCGGACAGCTTCGCGCTGCCTGCTGAACTACCACGAGCCGCTCCCGATCAGGGTCATCGTCGAGCACCACGACCAAGTTGTCGTCGTCAACGTCGAAAACATCGGACGCAATTACCATGCATGACGCGTAACCCACACACACATCGCGCCGTACTTCAATCTTCATCTCTACTCCGTTATTTCGCGTCAATCCACGCGCTCATGCGCCCTACGTCACTGGGCGGGGTGGTCAGAAGATCAGCCTCATGTGTGTGATCGTCATCAGCGTCTGATCTAGGTGCACAATGCGCTGAGCCAACTTCAGTTCACCGTCGACCTCACGAACAAGATCCACCCGCCCTGCCGGAACGAGCGCGACTGGGTCCGACTGGCGGGCAAAGCTGAGCATGATGTTGGAGCGCACGACGTACTCGCCTGACTTCTCACCGGCATGAACCTGAATGTTGGTGACGAACCGACGGACGCGCTGAACGGGGTTCTCGCCCCAGGCGAACTCAAAGTTATGAGGTGAGAACCGATCGGCCCACAGCACCTTGAGTGATGGCTTGTTCTCGTGGATGATGTATGTCCCGTCCGACCACGGGGGCAAGTTGGGGTTGTCCGGTGTGTACGGCGTAGGAATCTCGTAGCTGAAGTCTTCGGTGAGTAGCTCGATCCAGTCGTTGAGCCGCCGGTCATCGAGCAGAGCGGTCTCGAACAGATGGAAGTCGGCGATGCGTTGCCGCGTGGCCGGATCAACCGTGGTTTCAAGCGTGGTCATCTTGATTGTCCCTTCTTCGAACGTGTTCCACCGCGGGGCACAGGGTGCAGGGCGTGTGTCATTGGATCGTCAAACCGCCGTCGACGACCAGCAGAGCACCGGTGATGTAACTGGCATCATCAGAACCGAGGAACACTGCGGCCTTGGCCATCTCCATAGGGCTGCCGAGCCGTCCCATCGGGATCGCGCCGTGGGTGGCGCTTTCCATTGCTCTAGCCAGCATTCTCGCCGCCGCCGGACCCTGCTCATCCGAGCCGAGTATCGCAGCCGCGCGGTTCGGAAAGTTCGTTTCCGTCGCGCCGGGAGCCACGGCGTTCACCCGTACACCTCGCTCCGCCACTTCCCACGCAACCTGCCGCGTCATGCTGGCGATGGCACCCTTGGACGCAATGTAGGCTGTGCCGCCCCCACCAGCGATCAGGCTCGCTGTCGAAGCAGTGTTGACGATGGCTCCCGACCCGCGCGGCAGCATCTCCCGAAGTACTCGTTGAGTGAGAAGCATCGTTCCGCGCACGTTGACGTCGAAAACTTTGTTCCAGCGCTCGACGGTCAACTCCTCGGTCGGCGTCATCATGTCGAAGACGCCCGCGACATTGAACAGAACGTCAACGCGCCCGAACGTTTCGAGTACGGCAGTGACTGCCGAGTCGATGTCCGGCGGGTTGCTGATATCGGCTTGGATCGACATGAGATCGTGGTCGCCCCCAATCGCCTCAACAGCGGCCAACGCGGCCTCGCCGTCGTAATCGAGCAGAGCTACCTGCGCGCCCTCGGAGTAGGCAAGCTCAGCTACCGCTCTACCAATCCCATTGCCGGCGCCAGTGACAAGCACAACCTTGCCGGTCAGGCGGCCGGGCCTCGTACCTTGCTCAGAACTCATGATTTATCTCACTTTCGGGACCGAGTGGGGTCTCCAGTAATGCCGAGAAGAACTCCTCGGTTTGCCATGACAAGGCCTCTAGTTTGAGGGCGTCCAGTTGAACTGAATAGCCCAAGCGAGGACTGCTGATCTCGAGACGTTCCCCGTTACGCGTGCGGATTTTGCGAATGCGCACGGCTCCGAACTCATTCATGACGGTGAACGCTTCCGGAGCAGAGAGCGAGCCAGCTGCGGCTTCCAGCCCCGCCATCAGACTGTGGTCTGACTGTCCGGGACGGCAATAGCTTCCTCGTCGATGCCGGTCACCACATCGGAAGAGTCCGTCATCCATCGCGACCACGCGTTGTAGTAGTTGCGGAACTGTACGTCGTGAACGGGGCCTGCGTAGATGTTGCCCGGCCACTCTGGCTTGTCTACTGGGGTGACATCTGGCAGCGCAGTGTAATCATGGGAGATCGACTGCGCGACCGCGCCGGCGTTCGCGTCGGCCATCCCGGTCCAATTCTGCAAGTCGTCGACCTCAAAGACGCCGCCCGAGCCGAGGTTCCGAGCGAACGCGATCTCCGCCTGACGCTTCCATTCCTCGGACGCCCCCTTGGGGACCAGAACCAGATTGAACAGCTCGGTCCGGTCGGCGGCCACAGGAATCCAGACACGCGCAATGAACAGGCTGATCGGTGGTGTGTCGTCGCCCAATGTGCCCATGGTGAGGTCGGCATAGGAGAAGTTGGGGAAAATGGTGGCGACCGTGGCGACCCGATTACGTGCGCATTCCAGTTCTTCCGAGTCCATCCGAGAAGCGAAATCATCCCAGAGGTGAGTCTCGTAGCCGATTACCGGCGAGCGTTCGAACTTCAATGGCAGCCGGTATGCCATGCTCGAATGTCCCTGGTCTGTGGTGACGTAAAAGTCGTTGAGATCGCCCATAGACTCGTCTGGCGTCGGCATCCCCGCTCCCTGACTTGCCAGGTACGGCATGAGGACACCGGGTTGAAGAACGACTCCCATGTCGATGATGACTTTGTGTGTCATTTCGCCGTGGTAGCCGTCGGCGAGCCAATTCTCGGCACCGGACTTCCAATTGTGGTGCCCCAGTAAGCGCGTCGGCGGACCAAGCACTTCGAAGTCGCGATCGAACATCAACTTCATGTGCCACTTCATGTCACCGAGATAGTCGTCGAGTGATGGCCCCGAGTGATCCCAATTGGCGAAGATCAGACCGTAGAACGTCGCGACCCGGGCCTGCACCAAGCCGCGGGAGCTGCGGTCCATCTTCCCGTACAGTGCGGGCATCTGCGGAACGCCACGGAGGTCGCCGGAATTGTTATAGGTCCATCCGTGGTAGCTGCACCGAAAGTGCGACGTGTTGCCCATGTCTGCAGTACACAGCTGGGCGCCGCGATGGCTGCAGCTGTTCAGCATGACTTTAAACTCGCCCTTCTCGGACCGAGTCACGATAACGGTGTCAGTGCCGAGCTTCCTCTGCACATAGTCCCCGGGACTCGGGATCTCGGTCTCATGGGCAACGAACTGCCATGTGTGCCGGAAGATTCGCTCGCGCTCCTCAGCGAAGACCTCAGGTGAGAAGAAAGCTTTCCGGTTGACATAAGCACCATTAGTGGAGGTCGATGTCATCGATAGTCCAATCTCTTGTTGCGGGCTGAGTCGCGTAGATCGCCAAGTGCGTTGGGCTTCATGTTAGGCCGCGCCGATGCACCTACCGAGGATCGTTCGGGTATGTTGAACGAAGTGATGGCGCTCGCTGAAATTGGATCTGGCGCACTCTCCGTGATTCTGTTGCGGGGCTGGGCTATACGGCGTGGATCACGCGTTTGCGGAGAAGGTCGAGGTTGGCGCGTCCGTACATTTGGCGTTTGAGCATCTTGATGCGGTTGACGTGGCCTTCGACGGGACCGGAGCTGTGCGACAGGGTCAGTCCCGCGGTGACGGCGTCGAGGTCTCGGCGCAGACCCCGGACGAAGGACCGCAGCGCCGGTTCCCCGTCAGCGTCGACAGCGGTCATCCAGGCGGCGAGGTCGACGCCGCGGCGGTCGGTCATGATCTCGGCGAAGTCATGCACCAGCTCTCGGGTGGTGGTCAGGGCAGGACTGCGTCCCAGGAGCGCGTCAAGCTGAGCGCGTTCGTCGTCGGTGAGCCGGTCCGGGCTCTGCGTTCAGCCATGGTCAGTCCCATCATCCGGCCCTACCCTCGACCACCGCACCGATGTGATCGACACGCCGCCGCTACACGGGCATTCTCACGTGAGGCAACGAAGGGATTACGCGGGCATTTTGGATGAGTCAACGCGGACCTTCGCATCTCATGCTGACATGGGAGGACGATGTAGAAGTACATGCCCTACGCAAACGAGGTTGGTCGATCTCGGCGATCGCCCGGCACACCGGCCGGGACCGCAAAACCGTCCGGGCCTACCTGAACGGCGAACGCACCCCCGGAGTGCGTAAACGCCGCGAACCGGATCCATTCGCCCCGTTCGTCGACTACGTGACCTGCCGGCTGTCCGAGGACCCGCATCTGTGGGCGCGCACCTGTGCGACGAACTCGAGGAGCTCAGGTATCGGCCTGTCGTATCCGACGCTGACCCCACCAGCGACCACCGGCAGATGTTCGGCGAAGAACTCACCTGCCGCCGTCAAGCCGTGGATCGTACCTTCCCCGCCATAGAGTCCGAGCTGGTCGTAAGGTAGGAGCGCCAACTTCTTCGGCTCACCGGCGTGAGCGTAGGCCGTTAGGATCGAGCTGCAGCGGGTGCAGTACCTCGTAGCCCGACAGCGCGATGACGAGCAGGGGCCGAGGCGCGATCTGGTCGATCGTTGCCGAAGGATTGAACGCCAAGACCCGATCAACCGATTCAAGTGCGATGTCCTGACACCAGGTTCGGGACAACTCATCCAGACTCGCCATGAACCCCCGCACCTCTGCGTCGGTCGGCACGCCGCAGACTTCGTTGGAGGAGAACAGCCCGGCGACCGGTACCCGGGCGCTGGGTTGGCCCGTGAAACGGCGACGGCGGTCCTCATCCAGTGCGTCCTGCAAGGCTTCCCCCTGCTCAGGGGTCCGCAGCCACGACATCCATTCCCGACCGTTGACGATCGGCACCTGCGCCACAGTGACTTTTGCACGACGATCGAGTGCGGCCGTTGCAAGAAAACCCCCTGACGAAGTTGCCGGAGGTGACTTAGAGCGTGTCTCATGTGGATGAAGTGACGTGTGGGACATAATGTGACGTGTGGTAGATGGGTTGTCACTGAGGTTGGTTCCGGATGCGTTGTGGGAGATCGTCGAACCGTTGATTCCGCGCTTTGCCGCCCGGCCGCAGGGTGGTGGAAGTGCGCCGGCCGATGACCGGGCGGTGTTCACCGCGATCGTGTACGTGCTCACCAGCGGATGTGCGTGGCGGCACCTGCCGCCCTCCTTCGGGGTAACCGTGCCGACCGCGCATCGACGGTTCAGTGCCTGGGTGCGGGATGGGGTGTTCGAGAAACTCCATTGCGAGGTGCTCGACCGGCTCGGTAGCGCGGGCGAACTCGACTGGACGGCAGCAATCCTGGACGCGGCAAGCGTCCGGGCAAAAAAGGGGGGCTCACTGACCGGTCCCAGCCCGGTCGACCGCGGCAAGAAGGGATCGAAGATCCACGTCCTGTCCGAAACAAATGGAATCCCACTGGTCGTGGGCGTGACCGGGGCGAACACCCACGACAGCACGATGCTGCAACCATTGGTGGCAGCGATTCCGGCAACGAAGTCCAGGCGCGGACCACGCCGACGCAAACCGCGAAAGGTCAGCGCTGACAAAGCGCTACGACTATGACATTCACCGACGGTGGTTGCGCGAACGAGGCATCGTCCCGCGGATCGCCCGCCGGGGCATCGAGCGAAACGATCGCCTCGGCCGGCACCGGTGGAAGATCGAACGCACCATTGCCTGGCTCACTGGTTACCGGCGCATGACCATCCGCTACGAGCGCCACGGCGAACACTTCGCCGGCTTCCTTCACCTCGCCGCCGCACTCACCTGCTTCAAGAAGCTCCCCACATGAGACACGCTTTTAGCATGCTCAAGCGCAGCTGAAGTTGTCGCGATCGATGAGACCGTGTCTCGAAGATCTGCGATCGCAGCCGGGATGGCAGAAGCGGATCGTGCTCCATATCCGCCTCGCCTTCTAAGCTCATCCCGATTCGACCCGGTACACGAGGCAAAACGCTAGAGATCGAGGACCAATCTGGCGCTCTTTGCGCGTGAGACACATGGGTACATGACGTCATTTGCTGCCTGTTCGGCAGGACTGAGCAGACTGTCGCGGTGGTCGACCTCGCCTTCGAGGACAACCGCCTCACAAGTGCCGCACGTGCCCTCCTGGCATGAGGACACCGTGAACACGCCGGCCTCATCGAGCATCTCGAGCACTGACTTGTCCGGTGGGACGGTCACCGTCTTCCCCGTCCGTTCGAGTACGACGTCGAAAGATTCGGTGCGGACCGGATCGCCGAACTCTTTGGGAGAGAAGCGCTCGAGGTGCAAGGCTCCTTCCGGCCACGCCGAGGAGCGCTCTTCGACCGCCTGCAGAAGTGCTTCCGGCCCACAGCAGTAAATGAGCGTGTCCGGCTGCGGAACCTTCAGCACCGAGTCCAGGTCGATCATTCCGACCTCATCCTGCGGATGAACTGTCAGGCGGTCGGGATATTCGGACTCGAGCTCGTGCAGGTAGGCCATCGATCCCCGGCTGCGTCCGCCATATTCGATACGCACGTCAGCGCCGTCGGCCACCGCCCGAGCAACCATCGGTACGAGAGGGGTGATCCCGATGCCGCCGCCGATGAACAGGTATCGGGGGGACGGATCCAACTCGAAGTGGTTGCGTGGTCCTCGCATATGCACGACCGCCCCATCGCTTAGGTGGTCATGGACGTATCGGGAGCCACCGCGGCTGTTCGGCTCGCGGAGCACGGCGATCTTGTACCGCGTCAGATCGGTTGGTTCGCCACAAAGTGAATACTGTCGCACCAGTCCCGGCTCAATGATCAGATCGAGGTGTGCCCCGGGCGTCCACTCCGGCAGCTCACTGCCGTCCGGTCGCTGCAAGACCAGTTGCGCCACTTGGTCAGCGATTTCCCGATGGCTTGTCACCACGAGATCGAGTTCGTGCTCCTCAGACATTGCTACTCCTCGGACGTCACGCCGCACGCCTAGAGGCATGGCGGCCACCGATGAAGCCGAACACCAGGGCCGGTCCGAGGGTTCCCCCGGCACCGGGGTAGGACTGCCCCATCACCGACGCCGTGGCGTTGCCACTGGCATACAGACCAGCGATTGGCTGGCCGCTCGTGTCGAGCACGCGCGCGTGCTCGTCGGTGAGCAGACCCCCCTTGGTGCCGAGATCGCCGGGCATCATCTTGAGTGCACGGAACGGGCCCACACTGAGCTCGCCGAGATTGGGGTTCGGATAGGTGGGATCCCCGTAGTAGTTCTCGTATTCGTTTTCGCCGCGATGAAAATCTTCGTCGACGCCTTTCCGCACGAGTTCGTTGAAGCGTGCGACCGTGGCCTCGAGATCGTCGGGGGGTACGCCGATGCTTTGCGCGAGTTCGCGCAGGGTCGGCGCATCGACGATGGTGCCAGCCTGCTTGAGCTTGCCGATGCCGACCGTCGAGGCGAGGTTGACGTACTTCTTCGTGTGACGGCGATCGGTCACGATCCACGAGGGGACGCAGGGCACTTCGGCATTGTGGTCGAGAACACCCTGGACGAACTCAGCGTAGGGCAGTGCCTCGTTGATGTAGCGCTTGCCATGCTGGTCGATGGTGATGCTGTGCGGCATTGAGCGTTCCCAGATCAACAGCACGCCACGCGAATTGTCGCCGGGGAACGGAATCGCTGGCGTGCCCCAGGCCAACTCCATCAGGGCGGTGTCCGCCCCAGCCTCGATGCCAACCTGGATTCCGGTACCCACATCGCCCTCGGCAGCTGTGGACCAGCCGGGATGGCCGTGGTACTTCTTGCGCCACTCCGCATTGCGGCCGAAACCGCCGGTGCCGAGGAAAACGCCACTGGTGGCTCGGACCCTGATCTCATTGCCATCACGGTTGACGATAGCGCCGACTGCGGCGCCATCCTCGATGATCAGCCTGGTGATCGGCGCATTGAGCCACACCGGCGTGCCCTGTTGGCGCACCACGTGCATCAGCGCGCAAGACAATGCGACGCCCATGCCGCGCAGTTTGCGGCGGGTCAGCACGCCGTGCGCGATGCGCCCGCCGACTCGTAGCGCGCGCTTGATGCACCTCGGACTGGTGACGCCGAGCGCCAGTTCGGCGAAATCGTCGAGCTGGAGCGGCAGCGGAATGACCTCGTCGTGACGGGTACTGGCGTAATAATCACCAAGTTTCTTGATGTCGAACGCCTTGACGTCCAGTGAGCGACCTCTGCTGCCGCCCGGCTTGTGCGAAAAGTAGTCGGGATAAACCTTGCTGCGGATGAATTCGACGCCGTGCTTCTCCAGCGTGGAGACCGAGTCAGCCACGCCGTTTAGGAAGGCCACTTTCCGAACGCGGGACGAAGCGGGACCGACGTCGTGCACTACGGATTCCAGGTATTTGAGGGCCTCCTCCTTCGAGTCACGCACTCCTTCCCGCTGCATGACCGGATTGTCGGGCAACCAGACGCCGCCACCCGAGATGAACGTGGTGCCGCCCCATTTGTCGGTGCTCTCGACGACGAGCACCTGTTTGCCGTCGTCGGCGGCGGCGATCGCTGCCGCCAGGGCCGCAGCCCCGGTGCCGGCGACGAGCAAGTCGGTAGTGATGTCCCATTCCTGAGTCATGCGTGTGAATTCCTTTCAGAAAAACAATGATCAAGGCGTTCTCATGAGTCGTTCGTCTTGTCTCACGGTATGACTATCGAGATGAATTACAACTCCGGACGGTCATCGCCACTCCGGTGTTTCATTGAGCTCGAAACGAGATACCAATCGTTCGATGAGTCGGCGTTACTGGATAGAAATCATGCCACCGTCGATCACCAGATCCGTACCGGTGACAAACGACGAATCCTCGGAGGCCAAGTACAGGACACCTTTGGCGATTTCCCGTGTAGAGCCGAAACGCTTCAACGGGATGAACTGTGCCAGTGCGTCGAAATCGAACTCCTCGCGGAGCTTGGCGACTATGGCCGTCTCGATGATGCCGGGGTCGATGGAGTTGACCCGGATGTTCTCGGGCCCATACTGGCATGCCGCTTGCTTGGTCAGCGACCGGACCGCACCCTTGCTCGCGTGATAGGCCGTGCCGACCTCGGTGCCGACGATCCCGTGAATCGAGGCAATATTTACGATTGACCCGCCGTCGGCACGCCTCATCGACGGGATGACCGCGCGCATACCGTAGAACACGCCCGTTTGATTGATTCCGATGACACGATCCCACACCTGCTGGTCGGTATCCTCGAGCCCTTTGTCGACGTAGATGCCTGCATTGTTGACCAAGATGGAGATCGCTCCATACACCTCTTCCGCGGTCCGCACTGCAGAATCCCAGGCTTCAGCGTCAGCGACGTCCAATTCGACCGCAGTTACGGCCAGTCCCTCGTTGATCAGTTCAGCGACCACCTCATCAAGGACCTGCTTGTTGATATCGCCGGCGATGACGGATGCGCCCTCTTCGGCGAGAAGTCGAATATCCGCCACTCCCATGCCACTTGCAGCTCCGGTGACGAGAGCAACCTTGCCCTGAACACGACCAGTCACGTCTGATTATCCGTTCTTCGAAGTGGTAACTGCTGATGTGGATTGCCTGCCTCCGGCCGTGACGCTAATCACCCTGCAGAACAACATCTAGAGACGTTCAGGTATCGCGAACGCGCCATCTGTGGCGCTAGTGGTGTGTCTCGCAAATAATTCTTGATCGATTCGATAGAATCCGTACATGAGGAACCCGGTACCCGCTTTGGAGATTTCCGATGGGCAGCGCGTTGTGCTCGAGTCGTTGGCGCGCTCGCAGTCGGGTGCGCATCGGGAGGTGGTGCGGGCCAAGGCGTTGTTGATGGCGGCCGAGGGCATGGCTAACACTGCTATCGCGCAGGCGTTGTCGGTATCGCCGGGATCGGTGGCGAACTGGAGGGCACGGTTCGCCGAGTACGGGATGGCGCGGTTGGGTGAGGTGCGCAAGGGTCGTGGTCGCAAGCCCTCGATCCCGCAGGAGAAGATCGAGAAGATTGTGGATCTGACGCAGAACTACCGCCCGAAAGGCGAGACTCATTGGAGTTGCCGGACGATGGCAGAGTATGTCGGGGTCTCCAAGGACACCGTCCAGCGCGTGTGGTCCGCTCGCGGACTCAAGCCGCACCGGGTCGAGACGTTCAAACTGTCGAACGATCCGCGATTCGAGGACAAGCTCGTCGACGTCGTCGGTCTGTACCTGAACCCGCCCGAGCGGGCGATCGTGTTGTGCGCGGACGAGAAGTCGTCGGTGCAAGCCCTCGACCGGACCCAGGCCTCGCTCCCGATGATCAAGGGCCGCGGCGAGACGATGACCCACGACTACAAGCGTCACGGCACCACCACCTTGTTTGCCGCGCTCGACGTCCTTACCGGCAAGGTGATCGGCCAGTGCCTGCCGCGCCACCGTCACCAGGAGTTCTTGAGATTTCTGCGCACCATCGACCGTGAGGTGCCCAAGGACTTGGAGATCCATCTGATCCTGGACAACTACGCCACCCACAAGCACGAGAAGGTCCGGGCTTGGCTCGATAAGCATCCACGGTTCCACCTGCACTTCACTCCCACCTCCTCCTCGTGGCTTAATCTCGTCGAACGTTGGTTCCGAGAGCTGACTGATAAAGCTCTGCGGCGCGGGGTCTTTCACTCCGTACCGCACCTCATCGCCTCCATTGAGGAATACCTCGATGCCCACAATGAAAGCCCCCGACCGTACGAATGGACCGCGACCGCCGAATCCATCCTCGCCAAGGTTGCGCGCGGCCGCGTCGCACTGGAAAAGATCAGCTAAATCAGAGACACACCACTAGTAGTACTTTGTTACCTCGGCGTGTCGGCTCGAGTTCTCGTGGCTTTCTCGAGAGTATGCGGGCATGGATACAGCCGCTCTCGCCCGTGTCGGGGAACAGTTGGATACGTTTGTCGGTGAGGTGTTCTCGTCGCTGGCGCGTAAGGATCAACGGGAGAAGGCGGGACTGTATGCGCGGGGGTTGATGCTCGACGGCCGGCGGAAGTCGATGCAGCCGATGGCGCAGCGGTTGCAGGTCGATCACCAACGGTTGCAGCAGTTCGTGACCACCTCACCGTGGGATGTGGTGCCGGTGCGGAAAACGCTGTCGCGCAGAGCGTGCGATCTGATCGCTCCGGATGCGTGGGTCATCGATGACACCGGTTTCGTCAAGGACGGACCCGCCTCGCCGGGCGTGGCCCGGCAGTATTCGGGCACCCTCGGCAAGGTCGGCAACTGCCAGATCGCGGTCAGTGTGCACGCCGCCTCCGATGCCGCGTCGGCACCGTTGGATTGGCGGCTGTTCCTGCCCGAGAGCTGGGACGATCGCTCCACCACCGACCCCGACGCGGTCGCGGCGATCACCGCCCGCCGGCAGCGGTCCGCGATCCCCGACACCGAGCATCACCGCCCCAAGTGGCAGATGGCGATCGAGATGATCGACGAGCTGATCGAGTGGGGGCGCATCCCGCCGGCGGCGGTCGCGGAGGCCGGGTACGGCGACGCCACCGCCTTCCGGCTCGCGTTGACCGAGCGCGGCATCGACTACGTCGTCGCCGTCAAGGGCGTCACCAGCGCCCATCCCGGCGACGCCATCCCGCAGACCGCGGCCTACAGCGGCCGCGGGCGCCCGCCGACACCCCGCTACGGGCCGCATTCGACCTGCAAGGACCTCGTTCTCGCCGCCGGGCGTAAGGCCCTTCAGACCGTGACCTGGCGGCGCGGGACCAAGGCCGACCCCGACAACCCCACCGCGGCGATGAGCTCGCGTTTCGCCGCCATGCGGATCCGGCCGGCGAACCGGGACATCCCCCGCGCCGACGACGACACTCTGCCGGAGGTGTGGTTGCTCGCCGAGTGGCCCGCCGGCGCCGACGAGCCCACCGACTACTGGCTCTCCACCCTCCCGGCGGACACGCCCCTGAAAGAACTCGTCCGCCTCGCCAAGCTCCGCTGGCGCATCGAGCACGACTACCGGGAGCTGAAAACCGGTCTCGGACTGGACCATTTCGAGGGCCGTTCCTGGCTGGGCTGGCACCACCACGCCACCCTGGTCTCCGCCGCGCACCTGTTCCTCACCACCCTCCGGCTGGCCGACCCAAAAGCGACTGGGCAGGACTGACCCTCTACGGCATCGTGCGCGAACTCCAACGCGCACTTGCTCGTTGGATCGGTACCTGCCCACTGTGCCACCACACCTTCCCGACCTGGAGGGTCGAGAGCTGGCGCGGAGACCGTGATCGGCGGTAGGTCGCGAAGCCGCTTGTGACCCATACGGTTTCCCGTTGGTCGTTCTTCTCCTCGACCGTGGCCGATCTGGTTCCGTTTCCAGCTCCCGCCCGTCAATCCGTGCATGCGGTTCTCCCGCACACGGCTTACCGACGCCGTTCACCGCCGGCATTCGGCGTCACCCGCCAAGCCCGAAAGGGCCTGGGTGCGACCACGATCCCATCAAGACTGATCAATCCGAGCTGGTTATCCGAGGACTGGGAGACCACCCACATCCCGAACCTGCGGCTACGCCTGTGCTTCTTGGCGAGCATGCCCACCACCCGCGTCAGCGCGTAGTGCCGGATCTTGGTGAACCGAGCCGAGGAGCTCCCGTATCGGAAATACCCAGCCCACCCGCGCAGGAAGCTGTTGAGCTCCCCCACGATCACGTCCACCGACAGCAACGTCCGGTTACTTCCCGTGAGACCACGGATACGGTCCCGTGCGTGCTGCATCGCCTTGTCCGAGGGCCAACGAGCGAGGAATTCCACACCCTTGCCGCCGGTGCGTCCTTGCGCGCGCACCCACCGATGATGGAACCCCAGGAAATCCAGGCCCTCACCACCCAGTTTCAGGCGCACGATCCTCGTCTTGGCCTCCTTCGGTTCCAGCCCGAGTTCGGCCAGCAGTTCCCGCAACCGCATCAACGCGGCTTCGGCCTGCTCACGAGTCCGACACATCACGACGGCGTCGTCGGCGAAACGGACCAGCACCCCATGCTCACGCACATCCCACACCCGATCGATCCGATGCAGGAACACGTTACACATCAGCGGTGAAATCACACCACCCTGTGGAGTTCCGGTCACCTCACGCCGCACCACACCGTCGCTCATCACCCCCGCGCGCAACATCGCACGCAGCAGCTTGAGCACAGCCTGGTCACTGACGCGTTCCTCGACCGCTCGTATCAACTTCTCCTGCGGAATCGCCGAAAAACAGTTGGCGATATCCGTTTCGACCACCCACCTGCGACCGCGCCACGCCTCATCGACGAGGACTTGCAGCGCGTCGTGCTGACCGCGTTTCGGACGGAACCCGAACGAACACGGCAGGAAATCGGCTTCGAAGATCGGCTCAAGCACGATCTTGCACGCCGCCTGCACAATCCGATCCCGCACAGCGGGAATCGACAACGGACGCTGTTCCTTCGAGCCGGGCTTGGGAATCCACACCCGACGCAACGGCAACGGCCGATACGCTCCTTCCCGCAACTGCGCGGCCAACTCGTCGAGCAGCCGCTCGAGCCCGTACTGCTCGACCTCGGCCAGAGTGGTCTTGTCGACACCCGGTGCGCCGTTGTTGGCACGCACCGCGACCCACGCCCGCCACAGAACGTCTCTGCGGAAGACCTTGTCCCGTAACGAATGGAACCGTCGCCGGGGATCGGCCTTGGCCGCCCGGTAAAGCGCATGCTGAAGATCTCGAACCGGGTCCAACCCGGACCCCACCGTGGCGGAACTAGCCATCACCGGCACTCACCAGGCCCCTCTCAACGAACACGACACATCGACGAAGCAGCGGCCCTTCCCTCACCGACGGTTCTGTTGTCCGCTCGGCTCGATCGGTACTACGACCGCCTCCGACTCCCTCCCGACAGGCCACCCATTTCCCGAGGTCATCGGTTATAGGGCACCACCCTCCAGCGACATATTTCCGCAGGTCGCCGGGCCGGGGAGGGCCTCACCAGTTCCCGCCGTCACTATCCGAACGTTCCGCACCCCATACGCCGGGGAGTTCTTCGACGCCTGCACATTCAGGTCTTCAGCGTCTTCCATGGCCTTCACCGTGATGCTGGCGGCTCGGCACTCCCTTTGCCCACCCGAAGGCGGGTAGTTAACGACGCCGCAGGCTTCGCTTCATGCTACGGACCGATCGGTTGCTCCCCCTTGAAGGGCTCTCGACACTGGGCTTCGACCCCGCAGGTTTCCCCACGAAGCCGCCAGTCTGCTACCGGGCCCCCTGACAGTTACCCGGACCGGACTCACACCGGCAAGCGACGACGAGCTTACGAACACAGGTCACCTACACAAGGTCACCTCCATTCCCTGGTCGCGCAACAAAGTACTACTAGCGAGCTGTCAGTCCCCCATCGACGACAATTGTCTGACCGGTGATGAACGACGCTTGGTCGGAGGCCAGGAAGGCCACCAGAGCAATGATCGATACCTGTGGATCGGGGAGGGCATACCTTCCCGGATGATGATCTGCAAAGAATCCGGTATTCGATCAAGACCAGCGCGCCAACGCTGGTTGGGAAGGTACGCCTGTGCTCACGGTAGTACACGATGACGACCAGTCCAACGACGACAACCCGACCTGTGGCCGGTCGTTGCTCGACGAGATCGTCCGTGACGGTGCCCGGCAGATGCTCGCGGCCGCGCTGCAGGCGGAGGTCGCCGCCTATATCGAGCAGTTCGCTGATCAGGTCGACGAGAACGGTCGCCGCCTGGTGGTGCGTAACGGCTACCACCACGAACGCGACGTGCTGACCGCCGCGGGTGCGGTCAACGTGAAGGCTCCCAGAGTGAACGACAAGCGCGTCGACCCGGACACCGGGGAGCGGCAGCGGTTTTCGTCCGCGATCCTGCCGGCGTTAGTGCGCAAGTCCCCGCAGATGAACGAGGTGCTGCCGCTGTTGTATCTGCACGGGCTCTCCACCAGCGACTTCGGGCCTGCGCTCGAGCAGTTCCTCGGATCGGGTGCCGGGCTGTCGGCGGCCTCGATCACCCGGTTGACCAGGCAGTGGCAGGACGAGGCCAAGACCTTCCAGGATCGGGACCTCTCCGGCACGACTTCGTCTATCTCTGGGTCGACGGTATCCACCTCAAGGTGAGGCTCGAGCAGGAAAAACTGTGCCTGCTGGTGATGATCGGCGTCCGCGCGGACGGCCGGAAGGAACTCGTCACCCTCACCGACGGGTACCGCGAGTCCACCGAATCGTGGGCGGACCTGCTGCGCGGCTGCCGACGCCGCGGCATGACCGCCCCCGTCCTCGCGGTCGGTGACGGCGCCCTGGGGTTCTGGCGGGCGCTGCGGGAGGTGTTCCCGGAAACCCGGGAGCAGCGATGCTGGTTCCACAAGCAGGCCAATGTGCCTGCTGCGCTGCCGAAGTCGGCGCAGCAAGGTGCGCTCGCGGCGATGAAGGAAATCTACAACGCCGAGGACATCGACAAAACGCAACTGGCGATCAAAGCCTTCGAACTCGACGACCAAGCGAAATACCCGAAAGCGGTCGCGAAGATCACCGACGACATGGATGTGCTGCTCGAGTTCTACAAGTACCCGGCCGAGCATTGGGTGCATCTACGCACCACGAATCCCATCGAATCTACCTTCGCGACGGTGCGGCTCCGGACGAAGGTCACCAAGGGTCCCGGATCCCGCGCAGCTGGACTTGCCATGGCCTACAAGCTGATCGACGCCGCACAAGCGCGCTGGCGTGCGGTCGACGCACCACATCTGGTCGCGCTCGTCCGAGCCGGAGCGGTGTTCCACAAGGGCAGACTGCTCGAACGCCCCACCGACATCACGCCGGGCACCGACGCTGTCGAACCCGCCAACGCTGGATCCGAGGTCGCCTGAAACCTCGCCCATCCACAGGAATTGACAATATCTCGAGGCCACCACAGCTGCGATCTCTTCCGATGTTCCCCCACCGCCCCATCGGTACCCGCAGCTTGCCCTTGATATCGGCATCGCTGTCGTCGTCCGTTGCCCAGTGTGCAGCGGTCATCTGGGTACGCACATAACCCGGGCAGACGACGTTGGACCGGATGCCATCTTTGGCGTACTTCAGCGCAGCGTCTTTGGTCGCGCCGATCACGCCGTGTTTGGCGGCCCGTAGCCGGTGGGGCCGATGGAGCCCGTGATTCCGGCGATTGACGCGATGTTTATGACACTGCCACCACCATGACGCAACAACGCGTCTATTCCAGCGTTCATCCCGCGCCAGACGCCGAGCAGGAACATGTCCACATTGCGTTCAAAGTCATCTGGCCGTCCGCTCGAGGTGGCACCGGCGGAGTTCACCACCACATCCAAACGTCCAAATCGCGCTTCCGTCGTCGCGATCGACGCGGTGACCGAGCCGGTGTCCAGAACGTTTGTCTGCACGTAATCGACTTCACCGCCCGCGGCGGCCATGTCGGTGACGGTCTGCTTTCCGGCGGTCTCATGGAGGTCGGCAATCACCTTTTTCGCGTAGTTTGCGACCAAAGCCGCCGCGATCGCCCTTTCGGTTCCATTGCCGCCGCCGGAGACCCAGCACACTTGATCAGCAAGTCTTGTGTACATCGTTAGCTCTCCGTTCCGGGCCCTGATGGAGTTGCGCGCAAAAGTCGATATCGACCAGTACCCGTCCGCCGATTCCCGCCACCACCGGGGTGCGAGCGGCGAGCCCGAGCAGGAAGCGGGAGGCGACAGCGTCGAGCTGCAGGACGTGCCCGAAGGTGAATTCGCGGAGAAACGATCCCAGCGTCGACGGGGCATAGGGGCGGTCGAAGACGGTCCCCATCGCCCCGTGCCGCAACATCGCCAGGTCGGCGATGCTGTCGGCGCCGCCGACCATCCCACCGACGAGGGATCCGAGCTTGCGGCCGGCATTGGCACCCTTGTCCGTCGGCACGCTCAGGTGCTGATCGGCGAGGGTGCGCAGGCCGCTGGCCTGGGCCAATGCCATCACCGGGATCAGTCCCGCGGTCGACACGAGATTCGGGTCGTCGAACCTCGCCGCAGCGACGGGCCGGGTGTGAGATAGTTGCATCCGCGAGATGTCCTTCTGCGTGGCTGAATCTGACCCTAGAGAAGTCTTATTCTTCCACTACGACAGGACATTTCGCCTTTATGACACTCTCAGGCGCTCATCCCAATCGGTGCTTCCAGGCTTAGGGACGACCTCTGGTTTGTACTTTGTTGAGATCTTGTGCAGTAACTTTGTTCTTGTCGGCACCTTCTGCGATCGGCCCCGAAGTCGGATCAGCGGCTGGTATCGACGAACGGTACTTGAGCACTCGACGCGAGACAGCACGATCCGCAGTAATTGCCAGGAAGCCGCCCAGCAGGAGGAGTGCGGCGATAACCAACATCGCAATCTCGACGCTGCCACTTACATCAATCAGAGCGCCTGTGACGTATGGGCCAACAAAGCCCCCTACGCCGCCGTGCATGGTCACCACGGCCAACGCCGTCGCCGCCCCGATCCCCACATATAGCTTTGTAGCCAATGGGAACAGGAGGACCGGTCCACCGAAAGCTCCGATCGCGAACAGACAGAGACCGAACAGCATGCCCAGCGGCGAGTCCGCAAATGCCGCCACCAGAGCACCGACGGCACCAATTGTCGTACACATCGCTGAGAGGTAGCCCGCGTGGCCATATTTGTCGCCTAGACGGCCTATGGTGAGCTGCGAGGCGCCTCCCACTGCGAACGGCACCGCGACGATCAGGGACCGCTGAAGGGGTGTAAGGATCAAACCGTACTGC
This sequence comes from Rhodococcus sp. NPDC127593, assembly GCF_042671975.1. Taxonomy (NCBI): domain Bacteria; kingdom Bacillati; phylum Actinomycetota; class Actinomycetes; order Mycobacteriales; family Nocardiaceae; genus Rhodococcus; species Rhodococcus sp. NPDC127593. Next base: position 84,098 of record NZ_JBHXWI010000040.1, read on the forward strand.
TGCTGTAAACCCTCGATAAATGTCGGTAGAAAAAATGTAAGGGCGTATGAGCCATACACAATGCTCATATACGAGAGTCCGACAACCCAAACCCATGGACTTGCGAGCGTCTGTCGAACCGAGGTCCGCGGCACATTGACGGCTCGGGCGTCCGAGGCGATGCTTTCGATAACAGCTGTTCTCTCTTCGGCGCTTAGCCACTTAGCTTGGCTTGGACTGTCGCTGAGGTAGAAGTAGGCGGTGACTCCTAGAACCACGGCAGGGAGACCGCTGGCGAAAATCAAGAAGCGCCACCCGGACATTCCGAATAAGTCGAGGCGATCACCGAGGTCGATTAGAGTCGCGGCCAGAGGCGCTCCAACTGTGGTTGCGAGTACCGACGCGAATAAGAACCAGGCTGTTGCCCGCGCCCGCTGGCTGTGGTTGAACCACAATGTGAAGTAGTAAAGTACCCCGGGTACAAATCCAGCTTCGGCAACCCCAAGGGTGAATCGCAAGACATAAAGCGTCTCAGCATTCGGTACGAACGCGATAGCGGTCTGAATAATACCCCATGTGACAATAATTCGCGCCAGCCAAGCGCGGGCACCGAATCGGTGGAGGGCAATATTGCTCGGCAGCTCAAGAAACGTATACCCGATAAAGAACAGTCCAGCTGCGAATCCGAAACCGTTTGCCGTTAAAGCAAGTTCCGCATTCATCCCGCCTGGGCCAGCATACGAAAGGCTGACCCGATCGAAGTATGCTACGAAATATAGCAGCATTAAGAACGGAAGCAGTCGCCAGGCAATGCGTCTATGGGCTTGAGATACTATCTTTGTGAACTGCTTTTCCGAAGCAGGACCGTTGTTCATTTAAATTCCTCTCGAGGCATGACGTCGGGCTTGAAAGAGCCCATCGTGGCGAACCGTTTTGGATAAATTGAATCCGTAGCGGTGTCGATGGAAGTTAAGGATTTTCCTCTGATATCAGATTATTTTCGTATTAGTTCGGTCGGAGGAGGTGAACCTGCTCCTAGGCCACTGACGAATCCCTTTTCGCGGCGGTTGCGATGCATCGAAATCACCGCTGGCAGGATCAAGATTAGCGAGATCAGCTCTCCGGCGTCCCAGCCTGTTGTCTGAGACTTTCTTTGCGGGAAAGGAATGCCGTCTATAGGTAACGTTTGGTGCCCTACCAGATTTTTAACTGGATGTTTGGGAAGCACTACCGACTAGAGTGAGTCCGAGCTAGTCCACTGACCGATAATGAGTCGTAACTCTTGCCGCATTCCGACTGTAGTCCTCGATATTTTTGAAAATTGCCATTTTCAATTATTGTCTGGAGCTTCGAAACGGTTTGGCGGCTCCGGTCAGTGCGGATCCAGTCCGAGTAGCTAGCGATCCATACTCGTGATGACATAGCGGTTGTTCCCACCCGCTTGAGCTGTCGGTGAAGCTGTATCGATGCCGTCGAAGCCAATAGCGCTAGGTGGATTGTTTCCTCAAAGGTGTTTGCTGCATTCCGGGCCGCTCTCGCTGGCTGCGTAGGTGGACTCGGGCGGCCGGGCGACGTTACTTTTCGATCCGAGCGCGTCGGCAATGGTTGTCACCGTCGAATTTGCGACACGAGCTTCGTGGATTGCGGCAGCTGGGACTCCACCTGCGACATTAGCCCGCCATCGAATTGGCGGGCCGGACGACCTTGGTGGTGCTCATTGCAGCACCCGCGCCCACGCCCGTACCGAGGCGGGAAACACCAACTGCCCGCATGTGACCGTCCTCACTTGAGTATTCGTGATGTGTGGAACAGTAGCTCAATTACCTCGATAGGGGAACACCCTGATGCTCGGTTAGTTACCGACAGAGCCATCCCTCATGTTCGACACTGCTCACGCGGCAGGTGCGGGTAGGCGACAAAACGAGACGGAGGGAACGCGCTGTTCAATAACCTTGACCCTTGAGAGAGGGCGATGATCGGAAAGCGGCGGGAGGGGTCTCGGGCCTGGCCTGGCGCCGGTCTCGTTCGATGACGTGGATGTGACGATCGGCATTACGGAAGCTGTCAACCTTTCTGAGACAGTGTTTCGACAGTTGTCGAGTTCTCCTCCTCTGCGGGTGGTTTGTTGATCCAGCTGGTGATGGGCAATGCGGGCGGCTCCGGTGGGTTGCGGACGAATCGTTCCGGGTGCGCCGCGTAGGCGGTATCGAGGACGATGCCACGCCGGCGTCGCACCTCCGTCGCTCGCCCGTAGTGCACGTCGGCAGCGGTATGTAGGCCAATCCCGGAATGGCGATGCTCGAAGTTGTACCAATCGAAGCATTCCTTGCCGTGCAGCCGGGCGGCCTCGATGCTGTCGAACCGCCCGGGAAGGTCCGGCCGGTAGGCCTGGCGGCGGCGGTCCCCGGTCTGGTTCGTAGCTGGCGGGCGCACGACCCGTCGCGGCGCACGCGTGGCGCACCCCGATCAGCGGTGTCAACTCGGCGATCGCGTGATCGATCATCGTCAACGCCTGCTCCCGGGCGTCTCCACGCTGCTCGATGAGAGCTTCTCCAAGAGCGCGGACAGTTCCCCCTGGATGCGGATCACTTCCCGGGCATGCTCGAGTTCCGCGGTCAGCCGGGCGTTCTCCGCGGTCAAACCGCGGTCCGACGCAGCGGGCGTCGGCTTGGGTCCGCGCGGCACCGACAAACCGGCGAGCGCACCCCGGTCGCGTTGACGACGCCACTCGGTGAGCAACGATGAGTGCAGGTTCTCCCGCCGCAGGATCGCCCCCGCTCGCCGTGCTCGGCACGCTCGTATTCCTCGACGACGGCGAGCTTGTACTTCGCGGTGAACGTCCGCCGCACTGCCTTCTCGGCAACCTGCGGATCTGGTACCTCACTGGGCCGCACGCCGACCGGATCCACCCGGTCCGCGGCCTCTTCGCTACTCAATGCTTCCTACTCCGAACTCGCCCTCGAACCTCACTGATTACGGACACCGATTGTGTCTCAGACCAGGTTGAGAGGGTTGTTGATGATGCCGTTGTAACATCGCCGCTCACCTCTAGCTGGGGATTTGCACGCTGCGAACCGTTTCGGCCCGCCGACTTCGGACGGTCACGGCGGAGCGTGTATGCGTCGGGTCCTTCACTTCAAGGCAATATGACGTGGCCCAGCGGCTAACGTGAAGATGGAAACCGATGCGATGCCAATGGCAAGGCAGACGCCTCGGTGACTTCCTCGTCTAGAGCTCGTCTAGAGCACGTCTAGAGCGTCCGCCGATGCTCCGGGGTGAAGTGGGTAGTCGAACGTCTGCCGGAGCATAGCCTCCACCTCGCAGGGATCGCCGTGCTCGATCGTGGTTGCCATCCGAACGTGTAATTCCTGCCATGTCTCTAAAGTTTCGGGTTCAAGCCAGCTCTCCCTCTGGATGAGCGCCAGGTGTAAAACATCTTGCAAATCGCGGTAGGCCCGGCTGAGGCGTGGACTGTCGGCTTCGTCGACAAGTCCGCGGTGAAACGTCATGTCGTTTTCCATCCGTTCTGCCCAGGTCGTCTTTGTGGTGCACAAGCGGATGCGTTCCAGTGCGCGACTCGCGGTGGCGCCTATGCCGGCGTTCCGCCTTGCCACCTCACGGAGCGCCTGAACCTCAAGCGCTGTGCGAAGAAACATGATGTCCTGAAAGTCCTGGTCTGTGAACTGCGGCACTCTCCAGCCCTTGTTCGCCGTATGCGTCAGGATGCCGCGCGCCGTGAGTTGGCCCATAGCGGCCCGCACGGTGTGCCGCGCGACGCCGTAATGCTGAGCTACGACTGACTCGCGCAGCTTCAACTCGCCCGTTCCCTTCGGAGACAAAATCTGAAGAGTCAGCTCCTTCGCAAGAGCCTCAACGGTCGAAACCGGCGAAATTTCTCCCCAGGATTGCCCTGCCAGCTCTGTCACGGGTTCGGTCCTCTCAATGGTCGGGTGCCGTTCGAGCATATTGCTATTGACGGCGCTGTGGAAGCATGGAAGTGTTCCACACTAAAGCCGAAAGGCGGTCTGTGGAAAGGTGCAACACATTGGCACAGACAATGGCAGCTAAGATCCTGGCCAGCGGCGGGGGTGGATGAGGCTGGTGTGGGCGACGTCGTTTTGCCTCAGATCGAGATATTTATCTGTCTCGACGGAACGATGTTCATCGACGCGTTCAATTAGCAGGATCTCACGGTGTAGATTTTGCTTCGACCACAGCTTTCAGCCTGACTGGATGCAGGTGGCGGCTCTGACCGAAGATCCGCAGGTTTGCGCAGACTCAGGGGAAACTTCAGCGAACATCTACAATTTCGGCCGCAATGGAATATCGCATCAAATCCCGGGTGGAGGACGGCTGGGCACTGCCGGGAACGGTGTGCATGGGAACCAACACGCAGTCCTCCACGATGGGCGCCGTCAACTGTTTTGGATGCCCGCGATGTATGGCGCGAACTCGGTTGCTAGTCACCGGCTAGGTTTGGATGCAGGTGCCGGAGAGTATTCGTGTGGTGCTCACGGCACTACGAGGTGGAGTGAATGGCAAAGATGTGAGTTATCGAAAGCCAATGCGACGGCCACCTCACCATCATCGACGCAGCCACCAACACCGTGAGCACCACGCTCACGCTGGGAGAACGACCATGTTCCTCGGTCTCCCCCCGACGGACGCACCGCATACGTCACCGACAGCGCCGGCAACGCAATCGCCGTCGTCGACCTCGCCACCGCCACATTGACCGGCAGAATTCCCACGCCCGCGTCCCCGCTCGCCATCGACATCACCGACAACGGCCGCACGCTCTACGTCACCGACTTCCCCGCGCTCCGAATCCACCCCGCTCCGGCCGCGACCTAGCCAGCCCGCTCCGCCGCAACCTAGCCAGCCCGCTCCGCCGCAACCTAGCCAGCCCGCTCCGCCGCAACCTAGCCAGCCCGGCCTGCGGCGACGACCCGGAACGCATCGAGGCTGGCATCCGCGCCGCGAAGGCCGCCGGATCACCGCTAACCCCCGTGGTAGCGCTAGCGCTACCACTGCCCCGATTCGCAACGACCGGACACCTCCAATTCGCCCGGGTGGTCGGTTTGCTCGCCGAACCTCTTCATTCCTTGGTTCGTTCGCTCGGGCTGCCAGTTCATGCCCTCAGGCGTGGAGCACTCGAATCGGCTCGCCCCGTCGCCACGCCAGGATGTCCTCGACCGCGTTGCCGAAGAACTCACGGTAGGTGGTTTGGGTGACGAATGCCAGGTGGGGGGACAACGTGCACCGCGGAGCGGTACGCAGCGGATTGTCGCTGGGCGCCGGCTCGGTGGAGTAGACGTCGACCGCCGCCGCGCCGATGGTGCCAGCGTGGAGCGCATCCGCCAGTGCGGTCTCGTCGACGATAAGGCCACGTGCGGTGTTCACGAGGATGCTCGTCGGTCTCATCAGGGCCAGTTCGTGCGCTCCGATCACCCCGTGCGAGCGCTGCCCCAACTTCAGGTGTACCGACACAACGTCGGCACTCGCAAGGAGCTCGTCCAGCGGCAGTGCCCGCGCGCCGTGTCGTGCCGCGCGCTCGGCCGTCATATTCGGACTCCACGCCATGACGTCCATCCCGAAGGCTGCGCCGAGGCGGGCGACCCGGGATCCCACGTTGCCGAGCCCGAGTAGTCCCAGTCTGCGGCCGTGCAGATCCAGCCCGACGGTGGTCTGCCAGCTGCCGGCCCGGGTCGCGCGGTCCTCGGCGGTGATGTGGCGGGCCGCCGCCAGGATCAGTGCCCAGGTGTGCTCGACAGTGCCGTACAGGGCCGACATCCCGCCGGTGCCCGAGACGGTGATCCCGAGCTCGGCTGCCCGGTGGAGATCCACGGCTGGGTTCGAGGGTCCGGTGGTGACCAGCAGACGCAGATCCGGTAGGCGCTCGAGGACCGACGCGGGAAAAGGGGTCCGCTCACGGTTGACGACCACGACCTGGTGGCCCCGGAGTCGGCTCACCAGCGCATCGGGGTCCGAGAACCGCTCGTGGAGGAAGTCGATGTCCGTGTCGTGCCCGAGTAGCGACCAGTCGGCGGCCGCCGCCGCGGCCGACTGATAGTCGTCGAGGACGGCGACGCGAAGGTGTTCGCCCATCTCAGGTGCCCGGGTGGAAGACAAAGCCGTCGCCGTCCACCGAGACTCGACCGAGGTGCGGGGCCGGGAAATGCGCCGAGAAGAGGATGTCGTCCTCGTGGGCCGCCCGCTCCAGGATCTTGCGGCGGGTTGCAGCGGCGCGGGGCTGATCGAGGCAGAAGATGCTGTTGACATCCGGGTAGGCGACCTGGAGCGGGGAGTGCATCAGGTCGCCGAAGAACACGGCTGACTTTTCCTTGCTGGTAAGTCGCACAACGGCGTGGCCGGGTGTATGGCCGGGCGCGGAGACCAGTGTCAGTCCCTCCACAGGCGAGTATCCGCTGTCAACCAGCCGCATTTGGCCGGATGCGGTGACCGGGGCAATACTGTCGGTGAAGACGTTCTGGTTGATCGGGTCGTCGCGACCGGCACCGCTCGCCGGCTCCCAGTGGGCGTAATCATCGCGGCTGAAGATGTATTCGGCCTGCGGAAAGGTGGGCACCCAGCGGTTGTCCACCAGCCGGGTGTTCCAGCCGACGTGGTCGAGATGAAGATGCGTGCACAGCACGTAGTCGACGTCCTCCGGTGTCACTCCGACCGCGGCCAGTCGCTCCAGGTAGGGCAGCGAGAGCTCGTGGACGAACTCGAACGCAGGCCGCTGCTTGTCGTTGCCCACGCAGGTGTCGACCAAGATGACCTTCCCCGACAACCGGATCACCCAGGTGTGGATGCTCGAGATCATGAACCCGGACGCGCGCTCGTAGTAGTCGGGAGCGAGCCATTCGAGGTTGCGGGTGACTGCGCCTTCCGGCAGACCTGCGAGCAGCTCGTGTGGCGGCCCTTCCGGGAAAGACATCTCCGAGACGACGTCCACCACGGCGGCGCCCACTCGGATGCTCATCGGAGCGGCTTCTGCGCCGTGTCAGTCAGCGCGAAGGCGTCGCCTGCGCGCTCGATGAACCCGAAGAAAGGGGCGGGGAAATGGTTGGAGATCAAAAGATCACCGCTTTGTGCGCACTTTTCAAGCAGGCGTCTGCGGGTCTGGCGAGCAAGTTCCGGGTCGTCGCAGGCTATCGAGTTGGAGTCCGGGTAGGCGAGCTGAAGGGGGACATGGAGTACGTCTGCGGCAAAGACGGCACGCTCGCCTTGGCTCTCCGCGCGCACGATCACCTGCCCTGTGGTGTGTCCTGGTGCAGCTTCGAGGGTCAGGCAACCGTCGATCGTGTGTCCGGGCTCGACCAGTTCGACGAGTCCTGCCTCGACGCAGGGCAGGACGCTGTCCGCAAAGGCTGCGTCGTGGCCGAAGTCGCTGTTCTCGGCTCCCTGCCAGTACTCGAACTCGGCGCGAGGGAGGACGTAGCGTGCCCGAGGAAAGGTCGGGACCCACTGACCGTCGACCAGGCGCGTGTTCCAACCGACATGATCGGAGTGAAGATGGGTACACACGACGACGTCAACATCCTCCGGTGCCACTCCGAGCTCCGCAAGCAGCCCGAGCCACGGGGTGTCGAGGTTGCCGCCGAATCCGGGGCGAGGCTTGTCATTGCCCCAACATGTGTCGATGAGGATGGTCGCGCGTGGGGTCCGGACGACCCAGGTGTGGTCCGATATGACCAGGAGGCCCGTGTCGTCGTCGAAGAACCGCGGAGTGAGCCACTCACGCTGCCTGTCGATAGCGTCGGCGGGCAAGTCGGTCAGAAAATCGTGTGCTGGCAGAACGGGCGCGCAGAACTCCTCTACCCGATCGATACGGAGCTCGCCGAGCTGGAGGAGGGGCGGGGGAAAGGTCGACATCGTGCGTCCTTGAGGTCGTCGCTGATTGGAAGAACGTGGACGGGGATCCCATCAAAGGGCCGGGTCGGTTGTCACCTTCTGCTCGAAGGAGGTGTAGTCGTCGAGGTGCGCAGCCCGCATCAGCTCGAGCGGGTCGTTGTAGCGGCCTGGGTGGGCGGCCAGATAGTTCGCATCGGTACCTGTCGTTCTGATCTCGTGGAACACCTCGGCCATGGCATTGGCGCCCGCGGAGAGCGCCGCGGCGGCAAACATCATGAACGAGTAGCCCGCCTTGGCCAGGTCATCGGTGGTGTATCCGGCGGGCGGTGCGTCGCCCATCCCCATGACCGGGCCGTCGATCTCCCTCGTTATCCGCCGAAGCAGGTCCATCTGCTCGTCGGGAGTGAGGCTGCCGTAGGGTCGTCCGTCCACGTCGAGCACGATCGGCATGATCATGTCTGCGCCTGCCTCCAAGTAGAGGTTGGCTCGCTCGATCACCTCCTGCACCGAGACGGTGTCGGCGTCCGTGCGAGCAACGATGACGAAGTCCGGGTCGGTGCGTGCCTCGACAGCAGCCCGGATGCGAGTCACCGCCTCGGCCCGGTCGACCACCGTTCGCCCGGCGAGTAACGGGCAGTGCTTTGGCATTCGCTGGTCCTCCAGGTGCACCCCCGCGACTCCTGCCCGCTCCATCTCCCGGATCGTGCGGCGGATGTTGAGAACTCCACCGAACCCTGTGTCGATGTCTGCGAGGATCGGAATGTCGACGGCCGAGGCGACCCGCGCCGCATGAGTCGCGAGCTCGTTGACGGTCATCAGCCCGAGATCGGGCGCCCCCAGCTGGGTGGCCTCGACTCCGAGGCCGGTGAGGTGGATGGCGTCGAAGCCTGCGAGCTCAGCGAGCCGCGCGGAGAACGGGTCGAAGCAACCCGGAGCGACGACGAGGCCCTGGGCGAGGAGCTCGCGAAGCCTGGTGCTCATGCGCATTATCGGGGACCTCCCTGTGTACTCGGGTGGAACGAAGGATCGTCAGTGACCGGTTGCCCGGCGCCCACACGGCGCAGGGCCCAGTTTTTGGAGCCGCCCGCGTCGAGGATGTCCAATACGATCGGGCTGACCGGCTCCAGCTGGGCCGTTGCTCCCGTCGTGAGGTTCTTCGCGGCCCCGCTCGTCATGTCGATCTCGAGCAGGTGTCCGGTCTCGACCAGCTCCGAGAGCCCTGGATACGCCCAGGTGGTGACACCTGCGTCGATCGCCGCGCGGAAGAACAGCGCGTTGACGCTCTCGGCGAGGAGGGCACGGAGCCCGGTCGCGGCAGACCCCATGATTGCCGCCTCGTAGTAGTGGGCATGGCCCGCACCGAGGTCGGAGCCTGCAACGAGGAGATCACCCTCCTGGACCTTCGTGGCGAACGCCGGGTCGATGTCCTCCAAGACATGCTTGGCGCACTCGTCCCACTGCCTTCTCATGCCCTCCTTGTCGTAGCGGGCCGAGACTAGATCCGTGGCGCCGATGCCGTCGCCGTACTTCCACACCCTGCCGCTGAGGATCATCGTGCTGCCTCCACGGGACGACCGAGGTACTGATTCGGATCGGCGACGCGACCCTCGATCGCGGACGCCGCGGTGACCGCCGCGTTGGCGAGCAGGATTTCCGCCTCTCGGCTGCCCATCCGGCCACGCAACGTCTCGACCGAGGTCGAGATGCATCGTTCACCGTCGCCGAGCTTGAGCGGGGAGAGGTTGGCGCTGTAGCAGCCCCCGCAGCCCGGCTGGGTGATCGTTGCGCCGGCGTTGAGGAGGATCTTCAGCAGGCCGGCCTCTTCGGCATGGCGGGCGGTGTCCGCCGAGATCGGTGTCACGAATAGTCGGACCCCGGGGTGCACCTTGCGACCGTTGAGCACCTCGGCGGCGAGGGCGAGGTCGGAGAACCGCCCGCTCGCGCAGGACCCGATGTTGGCGGCGTTGACCTCTAGTCCGGTGACCTCCGTCAGCGGTCGGACCAACGTGATGTCGTGCGGCCCGGCCACCAGGTTCTCGAAGGTGGACAGGTCGTAGTCGAAGCGGGCGACGTACTCGGCGTCCGGGTCGGCGACAGCCTCTTCGTACTCGTGTCGAGCGCGCCCCTCCAGGTACTCGTGGAGCACGTCGTCCGCGGGGAAGATCATCGTCAGTGAGCCGACCTGCACCGCTCCGTTGGCGATCGCCATCCGCATGTCGACGCTAAGAGAGCTCACGCCCGGTCCCGAGAACTCGATGACCCGGCCGTTGACCACGTCGCCAAGATCCCGGATGAGGCGGTATGCGACGTCCTTGCCGTTCACACTATGCGGGAGCGCGCCGGTGAGGTTGACCTGAATGCACTCAGGGACCTGCATCCAGACGTCCCCGGTGAGCAAGATTGGATCGGCACCGTACATGCACGGCATGGCGAAGCAGTTCACCGCACCCATGGTCGAACTCTGGGTGTCGGTGCCGATGCACACCGTCCCGGGGAGCGCCCAGCCCTGCTCAACCGGGATGTGGTGCGACAGACCGTTCCGGCCGTAGTCGTAGACGTTCTCCGCCGGAATGCCCTGGCTGCGGGCGAAGTTCCTGATCTTGGGATGTTCGGTCAACGCGGCCACCGGCATCCAGTCGGGCTGGAAGCCATGGTCGAAGCAAAAGATGACACGGGACGGGTCCCACACCCGCAGATCGTTCCGGTTGAACTCATCGATGAACGTCGTCCCGTCGAGACACGTCATCAAGTCGATCTTGGGGACCAAGATGTCACCGGCGCGAGCACTACCGTGGCCAGAGGCCCTCGCCAAGATCTTTGCCGCCATGGTCTGTCTCATAATGTGCAACTCCTCGCCATCGAGCGGCGCGGCGGAATATTCACCGCCGCGATTGTTCCACAATTACACGATCCTTCAGCGTTGTCAACGAAAATTGTGGAACAGTTCCTCCAAGCTATCTGGTTGCTATTCCGCGCGGCACCGATCACGGAGTTGAGACCACGGGCAGAGACGGCGCCTCGGCGTCCGGGATTCCGGCCCAGCTCGAGACCGTCTCGGCAGTGGAGCCCTCGCCTCGAAACTTTCGGAAAGGGTGTTGTCGGCCGAGCTCACACCAGGAGACCGCATTCGAGAGCCCGCGCTCGACCGCGGCTATCAGGTGGCCCGCCACACCGTCCACACGGCCCTGAGCCGCCTGACCTCAAGCGGCCTGCCTGAGTCAGCCCACGCAGGCAGAGCAGGGCGTCCTCACAGAATCACGCTGAACAGGTCCGCACTCTTTCCCATCACTGTGGCCACGCGATCGCCGCGCGTGATGCCACCCTCGCGAAGGTACGCGGCAACGCGTGTCATCCGGCGACGGCCGTGCGTTCGCCGCCCGCAACGCCGAAGCGATCTTTATGTCCAACCACAACATGCGCGGGGCGCGAGCACTGGTCGACGACATGACCCAGCGGCTCACCGCGAACGGGCGCAAGCCGTCCGACGTGTTGTTCTTCGAGCACATGGCATTTGTGATCGGGTCCAGAGGAAGAAGCCCGGCGTAAAGACGCCGAAATGCAGGAACGCCTCAGCTCGGAAACGGCGCTGGCATTCTTCAGTTCGACGATGGGTACCGACCTGGGAACCATCGAGCTCGATGCCCCCGTCGGCGACTTCAAGACCGAAGCGCTTCAGGGACAGTTCCGGGCTCTTGCGGATGCGGCACCGGATAAGACGTGGACATTCCGCGATGTCGTGATGCTCTTCGCGAACAAGCGATTCGTCGGCACTCCTGACCAGGTGGCCGATGAGTTGGAGAAGTGGCGCGATGTCGGCGTGAACGGGATCAACGTCACGCACATGACCGGCACCGACGACGTGTACCTGTTCCTCGAGCAGGTGACGCCAGTTCTGCAAGATCGTGGACTTATGCAGAAGGAATACGCGCCTGGAACCTCCGTGAAAAGTTCTTCGCTGGAACCCCCAGCGCGAGTGGGCCCAGAATCAACGATCGGCATCCTGCCAGCCAGTACCGGACCAGCTCGGTCAGCTGACGTGTAACGCTTGCTAGGGGTCGGATCATTCTCGCCGCACCCCGGCAAGAGCACCCTGCAATTCGACCTTCCCGGGTCGGCGCACCGCCAGGAGGAGCACACCGCCCGCACCCTCTGGTCAGCTTCCTGCCTCCTATGGCAAGGCCGAACCGCTCGCCAGCAACATCAAGACAAGGATCAAATATGAGTTCGTTGAGTTGGATCTTTGAACCGTCCTGGGCGAGGTGGAGGCTCCTGATCTAGGAGAATGTTGATCATGCCTGCACCGAAGTAGTACGACGCCGAGACCCAGGATCGTGCCGTACGGATGTATCGGGACCAGATCCAGCACGGCGCCTCGAAGGTCGTAGCCCGCCGCCATGTCGGGGAGCTGCTCGATATCGCGCCGGCGACGCTGCGGAACTGGATCGAACGGGAGGAGACCCGCCTGGCCCCCGGAACACCGGCTGCAACACCTGACGTGCCGGACGAGGTCGCCCGGCTTCGCCGAGAAGTCGCCGAATTACGCAGGGCCAACGAAATATTGAAGACCGCGAGTGCGTTTTTCGCGGCGGCGGAGGTCGTCCCCCGCAAGCGGGAGGTGCCCCCACGCCGACTGCGGTGATCGTCGACTACATCGACGCTCACCGCTCCCGTTTCGGGGTCGACCCGATCTGTGCCGTGCTCACCGAGCACGGCATCAGCATCGCCCCGTCCACCTACAAGGCCAAGCAGCGCGGACGCATCTTATCCACCGAACTGGCTGGCCGACGCATACGCCGCAAACGCCGTCCACACGGCTATTCGTCGCAAACAAGCGTGTCTACGGCGCCCGCAAACTCTGGCGGGCGATAAAACGCGCTGGTCACGACGTTGGGCGCGATCAAATGGCCCGCCTGATGGCAATCACCGGCATCACCGGAGCCGTCCGCGGCAAACACCACACGATCACCACCCAGCGCGATGATCGGGCGCCGCAGTCGTTTGGCCTGGTGCCAGCGTTCCTCGTGATCCAGAGGCCCGGCCGGCCCAGTCCATCGGATGGCCGCGAAGCGCAGGTTGTGGTTGAGAGCTCTACCGTCTCCTGGGCAAACACCCCGGACAGGCTGCCATTGGCGCTGCTCGGTGCACTGTGTCACGTCCTCGACTGCACCACCGAACCTCTGCGACTTCCGCGTCGACGCCACCCCGTCGCGCCGCACAGCCAGCGGCGCACGAGATCCGGCAATGGCCGCGGTCCCCGATCAGGCGGTGCGTCCCAAACGCGCCCGCATCCACCGACCCGGACCACATCAGTAAAAATCGCACCCACGCGGAAGGGACCGCACCATGAACACCACGACCAACTCCGCTGCACCGCACTATCTTTGCGCCCGGTGCGGCGGAACAGGCCAGCACCGTGAAGTGTCGACCGTCGCGTTATTCCCCAGGGGTAGCCGTCACGTAATTCCTCACGTTCGGAGCTGCTCAGATGAGGGTAGCTGCGGGTGTGGGTCGCTGTCAGGTGGTCGCGGTTCCGGGTCGTTTCCGTGGCCGGTAGGACGGGCCGTCCATCAGCACTTGGTAGCTGGTGTTGATCAATCGATCCAGCAGAGATTCGGCGACGACCGGGTTCGGAAACAGCGGATACCAGTCTTTCGGCGCTCGGTTACTCGTCAGAATCAGCGGCTTGCCGGCGATGGCCCGATCGGACACCAGATCGTAGAGATCATCGCTCTGCGTCGTGGTGTGCTCACGCATCGCGAAGTCATCGACGATCAATACCAGCGGGCGGGTGTATTCACGCATCCGTTGACCGATGGTGCGGTCTGCGTGACCGCCGGCGAGGTCGGCGAGCATGCGTGAGCATTTGACGAATCTGACGTCCCCGCCCCGCCGAGCAACTTGATGGCCGAGTGCTTGTGCCACATGGGTTTTCCCTACCCCGACGGGTCCGTAGAGGATCACCGATTCGCCGGGGTCGAGCCAGCGCAGAGCGGAGAGATCGCGGAGCATCGCGGCGGGAAGTTTCGGGCTGACGGTGAAGTCGAAGTCCTCGAAGGTGCTCTGTTGCTCGAAACGGGCACGCCGCACTCGGCGTGCGAGGGCAGCGGACTCGCGGCGGGCGATTTCGTCTTCGCAGAGCACCTGGAGGAACTCGAGGTGTCCGAGTCTTCCGTCGCGGGTCTGGGCGAGTCGCGCGTCGAGGGTATCGAGCATGCCGGTGAGTTTGAGGGTCTTGAGTGCGATCCTCAAACTGGGGTCGTGAATGGTCATGACAGTGTCTCCTTTGACATGTGATGTGGTTGGGAGCAGAACAGGATCACTTGTGTCAGGCCGAGCGTTCGGTGTCGAATGCGTCCGGTCCGCGCAGCAACGCGGGCGGGGTCGGGGCGGTATCCGTCCCGGTCGGGGTGTCGCCGTGTTCGGTGCCGGCGACGAGGATCCCTTTGACGGTCCGGTAGCGCGGATCACCGACGGTGAGGGCGCGGGCGCATGCCGCGTCGAGGCGGGTGTCACCGTACTTCTCGCGCAGTCGGATGATCCCCTGGATCGCACGCAATCGGTGAAGTGCGTTGACCTCGGACAACTCCGCGACGATCGCGACCGCACCCGGCCCGATCTGCTCGGCCTGGGTGCGGCACCAGGTGACGCTGCGCAGAGTGTGCGCGATCTTGTGCGGCGGATAATGTTCGAGGTTCGTCGAGCGTCCCGACAGATGCAGTACGTGGGTCGCGACGGCGGTGTCGTCGTGGAAGACTTGCACCATGTCACCGGCGGTGCGGACACCGACCTGCCGGCCGAGCAGTCGCCACGGCACCGAGTAGAACGCCTTCCCGGATTTGACGTGGCAGTCCGAGCCGACCTTGCCGACGGTGTAGAGGACCGACTCGAACGGGCGCGGCGGCAACGCGTTCAACGTTCCGTCCTCGATCGCCTCGAACACCGAGATCGGGGTGGCTCCGTCGAGTCCGCGGTGTGTGTGCAGATCGTATACTTCTGTGACCCAACGCAATGCCTCTGTTTGCATGTGCTCGAGGGATGTGAATTCGCGGCCCGCCCAGTACGAATCCCGGATATACGGCATCGGGCGTTCGATCCTAGGTTTATCTTTCGGTTTCCGGGCCCGAGCGGGGTCGACGAGAGTGCCATAATACGAGGCAAGTTCGGCGTAGGCACGGTTGATCTGCGGGTCGTAGAGGTCGGGGCGGTCGACCCCGGTTTTGAGGTTGTCGCACACCAGCCGTTCGGGGACCCCGCCGAAAAACTCGAACGCCGCGACGTGCGAGGCATTCCACGATGCTTGATCCATCTTGAACACCGGCTGGACGAACAGGCGTCGTGAGCAGGTGAGGATCATCGCGAACACCCACACCGCGACTCGGCGCCCCGAGGTGGGATCGAGCCACATGCCGAGTTTGCCGTAGTCGATCTGCGCTTCACTGCCGGGTTCGACGAGACCACGCGGAATCGTGACCTGGCCCTCGGTGCGTTGCTCGGTGAATGTTGCTGCGATATACCGTCGTACGGTCGATTCGGAGACCTCGACGTTGTGGTCGTCGCGCAGGCGCTGCGCAATGGTCGCCACCGTCACCGGCACCGCCAACTGCTGAGCGATCCACGCATGGTGCACAGCGATGTGCTCCCATGTCAGTGCTCGCGCCGCGGGGTCGCCGAGCTCGGGGAACCACCGGCGCAGCCGTTCCCGCCAGAGTTCCTCGTCGAACACCTCACCGGGAGTGGGTTCGAGTCCCTCCGCCAACGCTGGGATGAGATATTTGCGGATCGTTTTTCGATCGATGTTCAGTGCGTCGTAGATCTGCACTTGAGATCGGCCGGCACACCAGTGCCGGAACATTTCCACGAAGTCGGTCACTGTGAACGTTCTCCTCGCCACCTTGGGCCCCTTCCACGGACCCCGCGTGGGGCACCTGAATGGAGCGAACCTCAGCAGCACTCGAACCCCGCTCGGACACGCCCCAAGGGGTGGGGAATAACGTGACGGCGGGTGAGGAATTACGTGACGGACAACCCCTCAGAGCTGGGGAATAACGTGACCGCTGACACGTGAAGTTCGGGGCCCGAGGGCTTCGTCTGTCACCGCTGCTACCAACACGCCACCCGCTGCCGCGGCACCTGCCCCGACTGCGCCTTGCCGAAACAGACTCCTTCCCGGACTCAATGCCAAAGCCGAGCCGGTCTGCATCGACTGCGCCGGCACCTATCGCCGACAAGTTTCGCTTGGGGACGGTGTCGACACCGAACGCATCGCTGCGGCCTACGACAACAGCGTCCTGTCGGTGACCACCTCACCGAACGCGTCAAGCACCGCAAGATCGAGAGCAGCGCAGGCGACACCCGCGGTCAGCGGTTGATCGAGACACACGCGACCTGACAACGCCGCCGGCTCCGGTCGCTGCGACGCGCGCTGCCGGGCCGCGCAGCGATCTCAGCCTGCGTGGGGGAACAGACGCTCAACGGCGGTGATCAGGGCCGCGCGCCGTGCGCCGACAGAGGTGTCTGCGGCCAGCGTGGCCGCGGCGGCACCGATTTCCGGCTGACTTGCCCAGGTCGTGGCGATCTGGTTGATCAGGGCGAGCACATCGACCGGATCCCAGGCGGGATCGATCAAGCCAGCGCATTGTGCGTCGCGGAGCTGTTCAACCTTGCTGTTGATAGTGTTCAGCGCGGGGTCAACTGTGTCACTGTCGGCTTCGCCGTCGCCGAGCTCGAGACGGCCCCAGGTGATGAGTCGATAGTGCTCCGGGTGGGCCGTGAAGTGGTCGAAGAGGATGCCGGCGTAACCGGGCAGGTCCGCCGGGTCCAAGCTGGTGGCCTCGACGAGCGCGGCCGTTTCGTGCTCGGCGATGTGCTGATAGAGGGCCTCTTTGCTGCTGAAGTAGGCGTAGACGCGTTCCTTACTGGTCCGGGCCTGCCTGGCGAGGCGGTCCACTCGGGCGCCGGCGATGCCGTACCGGGCAAACTCATCCCTCGCCGCTGCGAGGATCCGCTCTCGGGTGTCGGCTGTAGCGGAGTTCGAGGTCTGGCGGGCGACGGTGGAGCGAGGCATAGAGACAGGATACTGGGCCAAACCGTTCGGTTCGCCGTACCTGCCGTCAGATCTTCTCTCCGGGGGGGCGGGCGATCCGGAACGCAGAACGGCCACGAACCCGGCGCGGACGGCCCTTTCGGACCGGTTCTGCGGCGGGTTCGTGGCGATGGGCGGCGGCCCGGGTATCAGCGGCTGACGCTGCGGAAGGCCTTGAAGTCGGTGCCCCCGCCGCCGAGGAACGTGTCGCGGAACTTCTGGGTGAGATTGCCGACCATCGTGAGCTGGATCATCTCGGTGGCCTCGGCCCAGTCCTTCTGGCCGTCGGCGGTGAGCTCCATGTGCTTCCAGACGGCTTCCTCGTTCTCGTAGTGCTCGTGCTGGAAGTACGACCCATCGGGCGCCTGGAAGATCTCGTAGCCCAGGACGTACGGCTCCTGGGCCTCGGTGACCGGGAGGACCTTGGCCAGGTAGTTCTGGAAGCGGTCTTCCATGCCGGGCTTTACGCGGTAATGGAACAGGGCGTACACGACGGTATCGCTCATCGATTTCTCCTTGCAGTGTTGTTCTCGGTCGGCGCAGCGATGAAACGCTGCCCGCGGAGGCTCCGCGTCGACGGTCGGTCAGTAGGGGCGCAGCGACGCCGAAGGCCTCTGCGGTATTGGTACTCAGCCCGAGCGGCGCCCCCACCGAACCGATGGGTTTTGACCATACGCGGGGCCGCCCCCTTAGTCAAACCGAACTGTTTGGTGCGGTGGCGGCGTAGTGCTTCGATCCTGCTAGAGCTGCTCTAGTCGCACCGACAGAGCCCTGGCCGTGGCCCCGTAGGGCGACAGGCGAGTCGCCGAGATCCCGCCTAGCTCCGGCGATCGTGGATCCGACGGCGCCGCCATCGTGCAGGTTGCGGTGTCAGCTCCGGCCCGCTGGTATCGCTCGAACTCCACCGTCACCACATGCTTGCCCCGCCCCTCCCCACGCCGACTCCACAAGCAGTAGGGCTGCGTCGGGGTGTCCGAACAATGCTGCCGTCGTCCAAAGGGTAGGTAGTTCGGTTGCCAGGGCCCAGAAGTGCTCTGACCGGCGTCTTGTTCTGGAGGTCCGCGCGGAGTCTGTCAAGGGACATTGGTTTCTGGATCTGGCGAACTCTCCGTGATTCTGTTGTGGGGCTTGGTTATACGGCGTTAATCACCCGCTTGCGGAGAAGGTCGAGGTTGGCTCGTCCATACATTTGTCGTTTGAGCATTTTATAAGTTACGTGGAATCTGGCCGTGGGGATGATCATGTCTCCTCGGTGTTGACCACGAACTGAGGAGATGGCTTGAGCGGCACGGTGGTGTTGGAGGAGAAGTGGCCGGTGCTGGGCCGGCATGTGCAGGCGGCCGGGTGGCTGCGGGTGTGGACCGATCTGGGGAGGGCGCCTCGGACGGTCGACGCCTACTCCCGGGGGCTTGCCGAGTACCTTTCAGATGTGCGAGCGGGAGGGTGTCGACCCGCTCACGGCGAGCCGGGCGCATGTCGGCGTCTATGTGCGGGAGTTGACCGAACGGCCCAGCCGCCGTGGCGCGAACGTGGTGGCGCTCGATTCCGGCTCCGATCTCGCGAATGCCACGATTGCGCAGCGGTTGGTGCCGGTGCGGCTGTTTTACGACCACCTCATGGAGGAGGGGTTGCGCGAGTCCAATCCCGGTGGCCGGGGCGTTTCACGCCCGGCCGATGCGGTGGCGGGCATCAGCGTGGGTTGGTGCCCCGGTTGACGAAGCTGCCCTGGATCCCCACCGAGCGCAGTGTTCATTAGTCAAGTCGAGTGTCGGAATTGGATTTGTCGGTCAGGTCGAGGCGCGGAGGGGCCCAGCGGAACGTGTGCTGCTGGGCCCCTCCGC
>NZ_JBHXWI010000041.1:0-102420 GCF_042671975.1 Rhodococcus sp. NPDC127593
AACGAGCTCAGGCTCAAGGGAAAGTCGGCGTCGGCAGGCGACCCGACCCCATTTTCGCGCCTGCGAGGCGTCCCCGGGAGGGATAGGTGGCTAATTTGTCCCGTGCCGGGGTACCTCACCGTGCGATGATCTGAGTCGTCGAATTCGGACCACGAAGGGGCATCATGCAGCATCGAGAATCATCCTTCGCCGGCGTCGGCGGAATTCCCATCGTCTACGACGTGTGGCTCCCCGAGCGGCGCCCGCGCGGCGTGCTGGTTCTGTGCCACGGCTTCGGCGAGCATGCCCGGCGCTACGACCACGTGATCGAGCGGCTCGGGGAACTCGACCTCGCGATCTACGCGCCCGACCACCGTGGGCACGGGCGGTCGGGCGGCAAACGGGTCCACCTGAAGGACTGGACCGAGTTCACCGACGACCTGCACCAGTTGTTCGGCATCGCGTCGACGGACTGGCCGGGAGCCGACCGGTTCCTCCTCGGGCACAGCATGGGCGGTTCCATCGCGCTGACCTATGCACTCGACCACCAGCAGGATCTGAAGGCACTCATGCTGTCCGGGCCTGCGGTCGACGTGACAAGTGGCACGCCGCGCATCGTGGTCGAGATCGGCAAACTGGTGGGTCGCTTCCTCCCCGGAGTGCCCGTCGAGTCGCTCGACGCGAAGCTGGTCTCCCGCGATCCTGCGGTCGTGTCGGCGTACGAGGAGGATCCCCTCGTCCACCACGGGAAGGTACCTGCCGGGATTGCGCGCGGGATGATCCTCGCTGCCGAACGGTTGCCGGAGCGTCTGCCGTCGTTGACGGTTCCCCTGCTGCTGCAGCACGGCCAGGACGACGGACTCGCGAGTGTGCACGGCACGGAACTCATCGCGGAGTACGTCGGTTCGGAGGATCTCACGGTGGAGATCTACGAAAATCTGTTCCACGAGGTGTTCAATGAACCGGAGAACGAGGAGGTTCTCGACGATCTCGTCGAGTGGTTGCGGCCGCGCGTGCAGGCCTGACTTCGGCGGGGGTGTTCTGCACCCCTGGACGATGGATGCCAGGATGGGCTGATGAAACGTCACGTCAGCGCCACTCTCGACATCGAGGTCACCGACGCCACCAGTCTCGAATTCAAGATCGCGGTGACCCGGACCCCGGGTTCGGAGTTGTCGGAATCGCTGACGTTCACCCTCGACGGTAACCGTGTCGAGGCGCGAGAGATGTTGGCGGAGCACGGTACTCGTGTCCACCTTCTGGACACTGCTCCCGGCTCGCTGCACGTCGAGTACTCGGCTTCGGTTCTGGGTAAGGCCGATTCGCCTCCGGTCACCGACTACGACCTGTCGAAGTATCTGCGCCCGAGCCGATATGCGGAGGCGGACAAGTTCTTCGGTTTCACCGGCGGCGAATTCAATCTGTCCAAGCCGCATCCGGAACTGCTGCAAGACATCACCACGTGGGTGGGGTCGCGACTGCTCTACCAGGCGGGTTCGAGCAGATCCACCGACAGCGCCGTCGACACGATGCTGTCCGGGGCGGGCGTCTGCCGTGACTTTGCCCACCTCACGGTGGCGCTTCTGCGGGCCGTCACCATCCCGGCGCGGCTGGTGGCCGTGTACGCGCCGGGGTGCGATCCTATGGACTTCCATGCTGTCGTCGAGGCGTTCGTCGATGGTGAATGGCGTGTGGTCGACGCGACCCGACTGGCCCCGCGTTCGGCGCTCCTGCGGATCGCGACGGGTCGCGACGCCGCGGACACCGCGTTCCTGGACAATCACGGAGGGGCGATCACACTCGAGAGCACCGTGGTGACAGCCGTCGTCGACGGCGAGTTCCCGTCCGACGACTACGCGACACCCACCTCGTTGACCTGACGGATCAGGTTGCGTCCGAGAGCCTTTCGGTGAGCACGCCCACCTGAATCTTCTTGGCGTCGGCGTGCACCTCGCGGCCGGCGTCGGTGACGTCGACGAATACGCCCCGCCGGTCCGCCTCGCACAACGCCCTCGCGACCAGGCCCGCCTTCTCCAGCCGGGCCACGCTCCGGGACAGGGCGCTGGGGCTGAGGTACATCTCGGCCGCCAGGTCCTGCATCCGAGGTCGCTCGCAGGTGGCGTCCATGAGTCGGTCGAGCGTCTCGAAATCACTCATGCTCAGGCTGTAAGCGTGTTGCATCTCACGATCCAACTCGCAGGCGATCTCGTTGTATCTGCTCGCGAGCAGCCGCCACGTGCCGCGCAGGTCTGCTTCAGAGCTCATGAACCGCACCCTAGCGCGCGTACGCAAAAGGTGCAAGCGAATTAAATGCAAACGAAATTAGTGCTTGCGCATTGATTGCACGTGCATCTACATTCTCTCTGTGACTATCAGCGACGCCACCCCGGACCTCGCCACCTCGTCGGGCACCACCACCCCCCCGTCGACCGACCAGGCCTGGACACCCCACCTCTGGGGTGTCCTGGCCGTGCTGTGCCTCGTCATGTTCCTCGACGGCCTCGACGTCTCGATGGTGGGTGTTGCGTTGCCCTCCATCGGAACCGAGTTGGGGCTGTCCACCACCTCGCTCCAATGGATCATCAACGGATATGTACTCGGATTCGGTGGTCTGCTCCTGCTGGGCGGACGCACTGCCGACCTCCTCGGACGCCGCCGCGTCTTCCTGATCGCACTCACCGTGTTCGCGATCGCGTCCCTGGTCGGCGGACTCGTCGACAACGGGACGCTGCTCATCGCGAGCCGCTTCGTGAAGGGACTCGCCGCAGCGTTCACCGCACCGACCGCGATGTCGATCCTCACCACCACGTTCAAGGAGGGGCCCGCCCGCAACCGGGCGCTGTCGATCTTCTCCGTCTTCGGAGCCAGCGGCTACTCGTCCGGCCTGATCCTGGGCGGACTGCTGACCAGCGCCGGGTGGCGCTGGACCTTCCTGATGCCGGTACCGTTCGCGGTCCTCGCTCTCGTCGCGGGCACCATCCTGATTCCCCGCGACCGCGCCGCCGACAACGGCGGACACGACATCGTCGGAGCCGCCACTCTGGTGTCCGGAATGCTGCTCGCCGTCTACACCGTCGTGTCGGCACCGGCCCGCGGCTGGGCCGATCCGCTCACGCTGGGCTCGTTCGCACTGGCCGCAGCCCTGTTGGCGTCGTTCTTCGTCGTGGAGAACCGCGTG
Source organism: Rhodococcus sp. NPDC127593 (assembly GCF_042671975.1). Lineage (NCBI taxonomy): Bacteria > Bacillati > Actinomycetota > Actinomycetes > Mycobacteriales > Nocardiaceae > Rhodococcus > Rhodococcus sp. NPDC127593. The sequence goes on from NZ_JBHXWI010000041.1 coordinate 3,158, forward strand.
GCGCACCCGCTGGTGCGTCTGAGCATTCTCCGGGTCGGCTCGATCGTGCGGGCGAACCTCAGCATCGTCGCGCTGTTCGGCTCCTACCTGAGCTTCCAGTTCATGATGACGATCTTCCTGCAGTCGGTGCTCGGATGGTCGCCGCTGGAGATGGCGCTGGGTCTCCTGCCCGCCGGCATCATCGTGGCCTTCGGATCACCGTTCGTCGGACGCCTGATCGACGCGTTCGGCACGGCCCGCATGATCATTGCGGCACTGACCTCGTTGAGCCTCGGCTACCTGTGGTTCCTCTTCTCGGGGAGCGATCAGCCCCACTACGTGGTGGCGATCCTGCCGAGCGTGCTGCTGCTGGGCGTCGGTTTCGCGCTGGGCTTCACGTCGATCATGGCCCAGGCCACGTCGGGCGTCGACGACTCCGAGCAGGGGTTGGCGTCGGGCCTCGTGCAGACGTCCGCGCAGGTGGGCGCCGCACTCGTGCTGGCACTCACCACCGCACTCGTCACCGCCGGCTCGCACACGGCCACCGGTATCAGTGGCGCCGGGTTCCACCAGTTCCACTCCGGCCTCGTCCTCGTCACGGGAGTCGCGCTGCTGGGTTTGCTGATCACGGTGTCACCGCTGCTGCGCAGGGTGCTCAACCCCGCATAGTTCCCGGACGGCAGAACGGGTGGGCACAGGCCCACCCGTTCTGCCGTTCAGGAGTTCAGGCCGAGTGCCGCTTCGACTCCGTGAGCGCGCGGGACGCGAAGTCGACGGTGAGTCCGATGATCGTGCGACTCTCCCGCAGCACCTTGCCGATCACCGGAAACGCGTGGATCTGCCCACTCCAGATGTGGGTCTCGATCTGCCGTCCCTCACGATCGAACCTGTCGGTGATGATCTCGACGTCGGGCCGCATGATCTCGTATTCGGCGGCAGTGAGGAAGACGGGCGGGAACAGCGCCGGATCCGCGTTCACCGGAGACTGGGCGCCCGGAATCTGATCGGGCCCGGCCAGCCAGCGATCTTTCAGCTTGGCCACCTGCGACATCGGCAGGTACGCATCGCGCTTCATGAAGTCGGGGTCGTGATCCTCGAGGTCGAGGTTGAGCAGCGGGGAGTACCCGATGACGGCCGCCGGGCGGGTGAGGCCCCGCAACGCGGCAACTTCCGCGACCTTCATCGCGAGATATCCGCCCGCCGAGTCGCCCGCGACGATCACCCTGGTGGGGTCGTCGCAGACCTTCAGCACCTCGGTGTACGCGGTGAGGGCGTCCACCAGCGACGCCCCGATCGCACCCCTTGGAAGCTGCCGGTACTCGACCGAGACGACGGGCGCACCCGACCGCGCGGCGAGCAGCCCGCACAGTGCCCGGTGGGTGGCGAGCCCGCAGAACACGAATCCGCCGCCGTGGAAGTAGAGGATGGTGGCGCCGTCCATCGACGTGACCGTGGGTCGCGGATGGGTGATCTTCTCGCACGGCACCCCGCCGAGCGAGATCGCCTCGATGTCGAGGCCCTTCGGCTTGGGAAGCCGGTCGATCAGCTCGTCGAGGGTCGCCAGCAGTTCGATGCCGCGGTCCGTCGTCGGCCATATCGTGAACAGCGGTTTGACGAAACACCTGGCAAACCAGAAAGTCATGCGCGCCCGCCGACTGACATCCCAGTGCCACACGATCGATTCACGCGTTCGCATACTGCCCTCCGTTGTATCGGACGCTTGTCCAGCCAAGTGGACACCCTAGGGCGATCCGGAGAGAAACGCACCCGAAACTGTCACGTCCGCTCCCCGAGACCTCCCGCCACGGTAAGTCGAAGTCGCCCGTTGCCGAGCGACTTCGACTGATTTCCGTCCGATTGCCCGGGATTTACCGCCCGAGTCGCTCCTCGAGTCGAGCGATGATCTCGGTCGCGACGTGGGTGGGCGATCCGCCCACGTCCACCACGATGGCGTCCTCGTCCGGCTCGATCGGTTCGAGCGTCGAGATCTGCGTGTCCAGCAACGACGGGGGCATGAAGTGGTCGAGCCGAGCGGTCAGCCGTTCCCCTATCTGCGCCCGCGACCCGGCGAGATGCACGAACACGACGTTGTCGCCCCGCAGCACGTCGCGGTAGCTGCGCTTCAGCGCCGAGCAGGTGATGACCCCGGGAAGACCGTTCTCGGTGTGTTCCCGAATCCACCCCGCGACGACATCGAGCCACGGCCAGCGATCCTCGTCGGTCAACGGCTGCCCCGACGCCATCTTCGCGACATTCGCGGGTGGGTGCAGGGCATCTCCCTCCTGCAGGTCCCAGCCCATGGCGCCGGCGATGATTCCCGCGACCGTCGACTTCCCGGACCCCGACACCCCCATCAGCACCAGGACCGGATCCGCGGTCTGCGGCGTGCGTCCTGCAGGTTCGCGTGTACTCACGTGCATCTCACCAACCTCACTCGACATTTCTCAGCCCCCTTTAGATGAATACGCTCAGCGCGAGGACACCGGCCAGACCGGTGACCGAGATGACGCATTCCATCACCGTCCACGTCTTCAGGTTCTGTACCACCGTGACGCCGAGATATTCCTTCACCAGCCAGAATCCCGCGTCGTTGACGTGCGACAGGAACAGCGAGCCGGACCCGATCGCCAGCACCATCAGCGACACGTGCGTGGAGGTCAGCTCGGCGGCGACGGGCGCGAGGATGCCGGACGCGGTGACCGTCGCGACGGTGGCCGATCCGGTGGCGACACGGATGAGCACGGCCACGAGCCAGGCGAGGAACAGCACGGGAAGGGCGCTGTCCTTGATCGCGTCGGCGATCACATCGGCGATGCCGGTGTCGATCAGGACCTGCTTGAATCCGCCGCCGGCACCGACGATGAGGAGGATTCCGGCGATCGGAGGCAGCGAACTCTCCAGCGAGGCGGCGATGGCCTTGCGGTCCATGCCGCCACCCCGGCCGAGGAGCGCCATCCCGGCGAGCACCGCGAGTGCAAGGGCCACGACCGGCGTGCCGAGGAAGTCGAGCAGCGCCTTCGCGGGCGACTCCGAGTCGGCGGCGATCACGTCGGCGATCGCCTTGCCCAGCATCAAGACCACAGGCAGCAGGATGGCGGACAGGGTGGCCGCGAAGCTGGGCCGGCGACGCTCGGCGGCGGCCTCGGCGCCTTCCCGGTCCTCGACGGTCACGTAGAGCTCGGGGACGGGGACGTCCACCCAGCGTGCCGCCAGTTTGCTGAACAGCGGCCCGGCGATGATGACGGTGGGAATCGCGACGAGGACGCCGAGCGCGAGGGTGAGTCCGAGGTTGGCGTCCAGGGCCGCCACCGCGACCAGTGGCCCTGGGTGCGGCGGAACGAGACCGTGCATGGCCGACAGACCCGCCAGCGTGGGAATCGCGATACGCATCAACGACAGTCCCGAACGCCGCGCGACCAGGATGATGACGGGCATCAGGAGCACGAGGCCGATCTCGAAGAACATCGGCAGGCCGATCACGGCGCCGACCAGCGCCATCATCCACGGCAGCGTCCGCGGGCCCGCCCGTCCGACGAGGGTGTCGACGACGCGGTCGGCACCACCGGAATCGGCGAGCAACTTGCCGAACATGGCACCGAACCCGATCAGGATTCCGACGCCGCCCATCGTGACCCCGAAGCCCTCGACGAACGACTTCACCGAGTCTTCCGCACCCAGACCTGCGGCGATACCGACGCCGACGGCGCCGATCGACAGCGCGAGGAACGGGTGGAGTTTGAGCCAGGTGATCAGCGCGATAATGACGGCGACGCCGACGACGGCGGCCGTGATCAGCCGCGCGTCGTGGCCGGCACTGTCGGCCGCTGCGAGTAGTGACGCGGTACTCATTCTGTTGCTCCAGGGAGATCGGTGATGGAATGACCCTTGTTCGTGACTCAGGTCACTCTGCCTCATAAACCATATGATTTCAAGGCCGTAGCCAATTAAGTACTACTTAGAGTCTGAATCGCGCGCCAACGTGTGTTCAATGGGGGCAACCGTGGGAACATCAGCGGATGACCAACGCAGGCGGCGGCGAGTACCGGCAATTGCACGAAACGGTGCTCGATCGGCTGGGTAGCGACATCGTGGCCGGAGTCGTGGCACCCGGCACCCGGATCTCCGCCGACGACGTGGTCACCCAGTACTCCGTCTCCCGCACCGTCGTCCGCGAGGTGGTCCGCGTTCTCGAATCGCTCGGACTGCTGGCCGTGCGACGTCGGGTCGGGATCACCGTCCTGGGTGAGGAGCACTGGAATTCATTGGATCCGAGCGTGATTCGGTGGAAGCTGGCCGGCCCGCAGCGGTTCGACCAGCTGTCGAGCCTGAGCGAACTGCGGTCGGGCATCGAACCGCTCGCCGCGCGTCTCGCTGCGACTCGGGCGACGCCGGAGCAGTGCGGGGCGCTGACGGCGGCCGTCATCGGAATGTCGTCGACGTCCCGCGCGGCGGACACGGACGCCTACCTGGCCCACGACTCCGACTTTCACCGCACCCTGCTGACCGCGTCGGGGAATCCCCTGTTGCGCGCGATGTCGCAGATCGTCGTGGAGGTGCTCGAGGGCCGCACCCGGCACTCGTTGATGCCGCACGTCGCCGAGACCGAAGCAATCCGGCTGCACGGCGTGGTGGCGTCGTCCATTCAGATGGGCGACGCGGACGCGGCGGAGACGGCCATGCGTGCGATCGTGAGCGAATCCGCGACGGCAGTCGAGCAGATGAAAGACGAAGAAGACACCCGCGAGTGAGTACTCGCGGGTGTCCACTTCGGTGCGCGGGAGGTCTTACACGACCGAATCGGAGTGCATCGCTTCGAGTTCCACGCCCTTCGTCTCCTTGACCCAGCGCAACACGAAGACGAGTGACAGCACCGCACACACGGCGTAGAAGCCGTACGAGATTCCCAGCGAGAAGTCCTTCATGGACGGGAACGTCACGGTGATCAGCCAGTTCGCTGCCCACTGCGCGCCCGCGGCGAGCGACAGGGCGGCGGCCCGGATGCGGTTGGGGAACGCCTCGCCGAGCAGGACCCACACCACGGGGCCCCAGGACATTCCGAAGGCCACCACGAAGAGGTTGGCGGCGACGAGCGCGATCGGGCCCTGCAGTCCGGTCAGGTGCGGCGTCGTGACGCCGTCCACGACAGTGGTGGACGCGGTTCCGAAGATGAACGCCATGGTCGCGAGCGTCACGGCCATACCGGCGGAGCCGATGATCAGCAGCGGTCGCCGGCCCACACGATCGATGTAGGCGATGGCAATGAGAGTGGTGGCGATGTTGACCACCGACGTGATGACCGTGATCTGCAGGGAGCTGCCCTCGTCGAAGCCGACGGCCTGCCACAGCACGCTGGAGTAGTAGAAGATCACGTTGATACCGACGAACTGCTGGAAGACCGACAGTCCGATGCCGATCCACACGATCGGCATCAGGCCGAACGCGGAGCCCTTCAAATCACGGATCGACGGTTGCGCCTCACCGTCCAGCGTCGAACGGATGCTTTCGATCTTGAGGTCCAAGCCCTTCTCGCCGAGCAGGACCGCGAGGATGCCGCGGGCCTCACCGAGGCGGCCCTGGGCGATCAGGTAGCGGGGGGATTCGGGAATCGTCAGCGACAGCAGTCCGTAGGCCAGTGCGGGCACGCACATCGCGAGGAACATCCAGCGCCAGGCCTCGAGCCCGAACCAGAGCTCTTCCTGCGATCCGCCGGCGAGGGCAGCGAGGGCGTAGTCGACCAGGAGCGAGACGAAGATGCCCGTGACGATCGCGAGTTGCTGCAGCGACCCGAGCCGTCCACGCACCCGGGCGGGCGAGATCTCGGCGATGTAGGCGGGTGCGATAACCGAGGCCAGACCCACACCGATGCCGCCGACGATCCGGAACGTCACCAGCATCTCGACGTTGGCCGCGAATCCGGTGCCGATGGCGCTCAGGAGGAACATCACGGCAGCGGCCCGCATGGTGACGAGGCGTCCGTACCGATCGGCGATCCGCCCGGCCAGCATCGCTCCCGCCGCAGCGCCCAGCAGTGCCGAGGCGATCGCGAATCCGAGGAGAGCGGAATCGACCTGGAACCTGCCTTCGATCGCCGACACTGCGCCGTTGATGACCGCGCTGTCGTAGCCGAACAGCAACCCGCCGAGTGCGGCGACGACCGCGATACGGACGGGAACCGAAGTGCCCTCTGCTGTGTCGCCGGGCGATTCCGCACCGGGCAACAGGACGTGTTCAGTCATGGGACTCCTCGTGAGCAAGGGGGTGATCGAGTCTCGGATCGAGCCGAGGCCCGCGCGAGAGCGCATTCGTTGTGGTGCGGAACACAGTAGGCAACGAAACGGGGAACCGTCAAGATATGAACACAAATAGATGATCGTCACCGCACAAATGTTCATTTATGAACGCGGTAGCCGTGATGTGCGCAGAGTGCACCCCATGCAGCGGTGCGAGAATTCAGTGACGAACAGTCAGGCCGGAAGCGCGGATCGCAGACCCAGCGCGACGGCGCCCAGCACCTGCGCCCGGGGGCCGAGTTCGGCGACGCGGATATCCAGGGAACGGACCGCGCTGGGCACCGCGTAGCGGCCGACCACCTCGCGCATCGGCCCGAGCAGCAGTTCGCCTGCCAGCGCGAGTTCACCGCCGATGACGAGTCGTTCGGGATTGACGAGGTTGCACAGGCTCGCTACCGCAACGCCGACGTGCCGCCCCGTGTCGGCGAGCACCCGGATGCAGGCGGCGTCTCCGCTCTCGGCCATCGCGACGATGTCGGCGATGGTGAGGTCGGGACCGCGACTCGGTGCGAGCAACCCGATCACGACGTGCGAGGCGACGAGGGTCTCGAGGCAGCCGCGGTTGCCGCAGCGGCATACCTGACCGAACTCGTCGAGCGTCAGGTGGCCGATTTCGCCTGCGGTGCCGCCTCTTCCGCGGTAGAGCCGGCCGTCGAGGACGAGGCCGGCACCCACTCCGTCGGACAGTTTGATGTAGGCGAGATCGGTGGTTCCGCGGCCCGCTCCCCACATGTGTTCGGCGAGCACGCCGAGGTTCGCGTCGTTGTCGACGTGCACCGCGGTGCCGAGATACTCCGACGCGATGGCGGCCGCGTCGACACCGACCCACCCCGGGAGAATCGACGGGCCGCCGACCTCGCCGGTGTCGGTCTCGAGCGGCGCGGGCAGACCCATGCCGACGGCGAGGACGGACGTGCGGTCGCAGCCGAGTCGATCGAGGGCCGCGTCGAGAAGAGCGCCCGCCTGCACCACGCCGTCCGCGGCGCGGTGACCCGCACCGAGTTCGACGCGCTCCTCGGCGAGCACCTGGTGTGCCATGTCGGCGACGGCCACGGTGAGATGGCGGTGCCCGAAGTCGATCCCGACTGCAAGCCCCATCTTGCGGGTCAGCCGCACCGCCCGGCCCCGCTGGCCCGGGTGGTCGCCGCCCGGCACGGCGACCATCCCGGCCGCGGTCAATTCCTTGACCATGTTGGACACGGTGGCGGGCGCCAATCCGGTGCGACGCGCGATCTCCGCCTGGGTGAGCTCACCCGACGTCTGGAGCGCGCGGACCACACGGTGCTGGTTGGCGGACTTCAGCGAGGACTGAGAACCCGGCCTCTGGGAGTCACCGTTGTCACTGTCGCGCACGAAATCACCGTACCGCGCCGCTTCTCCCGCTACCGGGCGAGTGCCGCCGCCTCACGTGCGAGGCCGCTGATCCGGTCCCAGTCCTGCTGCTTCACGGCGTCGGCGAGCGTGAGCCAGGATCCGCCGACGCAGCCGACGTTGGGCAGCGACAGGTAGTCCCCGACGTTCGACGTCGAGATACCGCCGGTGGGGCAGAACCGTGCCGCCGGAACGGGTGAGTGGATCGAGCCGAGGAACTTTGCGCCACCCGACGCCTCGGCGGGGAAGAACTTGAGTTCGCGGTAGCCGTGCTCGAGCAGGAAGAGCACCTCGGAGACCGTCGCCGCGCCCGGGAGGTGCGGCAGTCCGGTGTCCGTCATGGCCTTGAGGAGAGTTTCGGTGCTGCCCGGCGAGACCAGGAACTGCGCTCCCGCTTCCGCCGCCTGCACGGCCTGGACCGGTTCGACGATCGTGCCCGCACCGACGCAGATTTCCGGCACCTCGCTCGCGATCGCCTTGATGGCGTCGAGAGCACACGGCGTGCGCAGGGTCAGTTCGATCATCGGGATGCCGCCGGCCACCAGCGCGCGGGCCACCGGCACCGCGTCGCCGAGGTCGTCCACGACGACGACAGGGATGACCGGGACGCGGTCGAGGAGGGAGGGGTTCGTCACTGAAATTCTCCTTAGACGGGTTGGGGGTGGAAAACGCTGGCGCCCTGGGTCGCCGGTCCGACAGCGGCACGCAGGCCGGCGAAGAGTTCGCGCCCCGTGCCGACCCATTCGTCGGCACCGAGCATACGACCGGTCGCCGGGCGGGCGGCCAGTTCCTCGTCGTCGAGGTGCACGTTCACGGAGCCGGTGACGGCGTCGACGGTCAGGACGTCGCCGTCACGCACACGCGCGAGCGGTCCGTCCGCCGCCGCCTCGGGGGTGAGGTGGATGGCCGCGGGAACCTTCCCGGAGGCGCCGGACATCCGGCCGTCGGTGACCAGCGCGACCTTCCGGCCCTGGTCCTGCAGAACACCGAGTACCGGTGTGAGCTTGTGCAATTCGGGCATGCCGTTGGCGCGCGGGCCCTGGTACCGGAGCACGGCCACGAAATCACCGGTCAACGTGCCCGCCTCGAACGCGGCGAGGAAGTCGAGCTGATCGTCGAAAACCCTGGCCGGACCGGTCACCACGCGGTGGTCCGGGTGGACGGCCGACGTCTTCATCACGCACGAACCCAGGTTTCCGGTCAGCATCTTGAGTCCACCGTTGACGTCGAACGGATCTTCCGGTCCGCGCAACACGCTGGTGTCGAGGCTGATTCGCGTGCCCGGCTGCCATTCGACGCCCTCGCCGGACAGCTTCGGTTCCTCGGTGTAGCGGCGGAGCCCGGGGCCGACGACGGTCTTCACGTCCTCGTGCAGCAGTCCCGCGTCCAGCATCGAGGACACGACGTAGCCGAGGCCGCCCGCCGCGTGGAAGTGGTTCACGTCCGCCGAGCCGTTGGGGTAGATCCGGGCGAGCAGCGGCACGACCGCGGACAGTTCCGACAGGTCGTCCCAGGTGAGGGTGATGCCGGCGGCGCGGGCGATCGCCACGAGGTGCATCGTGTGGTTGGTCGAGCCGCCGGTGGCGAGCAGTGCGACGCAACCGTTGACCACGGCCTTCTCGTCCACGACCTCGCCGACCGGCGTGTAGTCGTCACCGAGTGCGGTGAGGCCGGTGACGCGCCTTCCCGCCTCCGACGTGAGGGCTTCACGCAGCGGGGTACCGGGGTTCACGAAGCTCGATCCGGGCAGGTGCAGGCCCATGACCTCCATGAGGAGCTGGTTGGAGTTGGCGGTGCCGAAGAACGTGCACGTGCCGACGCCGTGGTAGCTCGCCGCTTCCGCGTCGAGCAGTTCCTCGCGATCGGCCTTGCCCTCCGCGTACAACTGCCGCACGCGCGACTTCTCGTTGTTGGGCAGACCGGACGTCATCGGCCCGGCCGGGACGAAGATCGTCGGCAGGTGACCGAATCCCAGTGCACCGATGAGCATTCCCGGCACGATCTTGTCGCACACGCCGAGCATGAGGGCAGCGTCGAACATGTCGTGGGACAGTCCGATCGCCGTCGCCATCGCGATGACGTCGCGACTGAACAGCGACAGCTGCATGCCGGCGCGGCCCTGGGTGATGCCGTCGCACATCGCGGGGACGCCACCGGCGAACTGGGCGATGCCACCGGCCTCCATGACCGCGGCCTTCAGCTGCCGCGGGAAGTGCTCGAACGGCTGGTGCGCCGACAGCATGTCGTTGTACGACGAGACGATCGCGATGTTGGGCTTGACGAAGCTGCGCAGTGCCTTCTTGTCGGCCGGGCCGGACGCTGCGAAGCCGTGCGCGAGGTTCGCGCACGCCAGCTTGCCGCGCGCCGGGCCGCGGTCGGCGGCCTGCCGGATACGGTCGAGGTAGACCGTGCGCTCGGGTTTGCTGCGCTCGATGATTCGTTCGGTGACGGCGGCGAGGACGGGGTGCACGTCGGCCGTCGGTGTGGGTGCGTCGGTCATGCGGTGACTCCTTCGTGCCAGGCGCGGCCGTCGCGCTCGATCAGGGTGGTCGCGTCGGTCGGTCCGTTTGTGCCGGCCGGGTAGCGGCGCGGGCCGCGCTCGGACTTCTCCCAGCCGACGAGGATCTGCTCGACCCACTCCCAGGCGGCCTCCACCTCGTCGCGGCGCATGAACAGGGTCGGGTTACCCCGGACCACGTCCATCAGCAGCCGCTCGTAGGCGTCGGGTGACGGACGCTTGAACGTTTCGATGTAGTTGAGGTCCAACGACACCGGCTTGAGCCGGATACCGCCGGGGCCGGGTTCCTTCGCCGTCATGTGCAGCCGCATGCCCTCGTGGGGCTGCAACTGGATCACCAGGCGGTTGGGTTCGCTGTGGCCCTCGCTGCCGGGGAACATGGGGTGCGGGACGGGCTTGAACTGCACCACGATCTCCGAGCACCGCCGGTCCATGCGCTTGCCGGTGCGCAGGTAGAACGGCACGCCGGCCCAACGCCAGTTCTGGATCTCGGCCTTGACCGCGATGAACGTCTCGGTGGCGCTGCCCGGGTTCTCGACGTCCTCCTGGTATCCGGGGACGGCGATCCCGTCAGCGAGGCCGGGACCGTACTGACCTGCGACGGTGCAGCGTTCGACGTCCTGCGGGCTCATCGGCTTGAGGGCCTGGAGGACCTTGAGCTTCTCGTCTCGCACGGTCTCGCGGTCGACGTAGGTGGGCGGTTCCATCGCGACGAGGCAGAGCATCTGCAGGAGATGGTTCTGCAGCATGTCGCGCAGGGCACCCGCCGACTCGTAGTAGCCGCCACGACTGCCGACCCCGAGCGACTCGGCCACGTTGATCTGCACGTGGTCGATCGACGAGGAGTTCCACAGCGGTTCGAGGAACGTGTTGGCGAATCGCGTGACCAGAAGGTTCTGGACGCTTTCCTTGCCGAGGTAGTGGTCGATGCGGAAGATCTGCGATTCCTCGAACACGGCGCCGACCGCGTCGTTGACGGCGCGGGCCGAGGCGAGGTCGTGTCCGATGGGCTTCTCCAGCACGACGCGGGACTGCGCGTCGGCGAGACCGTTCAGGGCGAGGTTCTCACAGATCGGCCCGAACAGACCGGGAGCGCAGGCCAGGTAGAAGACCCGGATCGAACCTTCCCGCGCGGCGAGGCAGTCGCTCAGGCCCGTCCAGTTCTCGGGGTCCCCGGCGTCGACGGAGACGTATTCGAGCCGACTGAGAAATCGCTCACAGGTGTCCGAATCGAGCTGATCGCCGGAGACGAACCGCGCGAGTTCACCCCGCACCTTGTCGCGGTAGCCGTCGGTGTCGAGACCGGCTCGCGAGGCACCGATCACGCGGGTTTCGGCGGGCAGCTGGCCGTCCCTGTCGCGCAGGTAGAGCGCGGGAAGCAGCTTACGAACCGCCAGGTCGCCGGTGCCGCCGAACACGACGAAATCGCACGGATCCACGGTGGTCGCTGGTGACATGTCATCTCCCTCTGAAAGCCGGATGTGTGGGCCATCACAGACGACGATAGGCGACCTTTCGCTTTCGATCAATACAGACTTAAGTATTTCTGCGAACAAAGATCCGTGGCTTACGTTGTCAGACGCGTGTCCGGTTGGTTGAATGGCCACCATGCGGACGACTCGCTCGACGACCTCCCCGGCGACGGGTGGCGACGTCTTCGCCCTCATTCGCGCAGGGCAAGCCACGACGCGCACCGAGATCGGCAACCTCACCGGGCTGTCGCGCACGGCTGTCGCGGCCCGGGTGTCGTCGCTGCAGTCCTCGGGACTCGTCGTCGAACGCGAAGAAGGCGTATCGACCGGCGGGCGGCCGCCGGTGAAGCTCTCGTTTCACGTCCAGGCCGGTGTCGTGCTGTCGGCGGCCATCGGCCGGAGCCGCACGCAGCTGGCCATCTGCGACCTCGCCGGCGACGTGATCGTCGCCGAGGACGTGGAGCAGGAGATCGGCACCAGCCCGGCCGAGCTGATGCCCGTCATCGCGCAACGCCTCATCGCACTGCGCGAGAGTCTGGGCGAGACCGCGGGACGGACGGTCGGGATCGGGATCAGCCTCCCCGGGACGGTCGACACCGAACGCGGGTGCAGCCTGAACTCCCCCATGATGTCGGGCTGGGACGGCGTCCCCCTCCAGCCGTTCCTCGCCGACGTCACGGACGCACCCGTGTTCGTCGACAACGACGCCAACGTCATGGTGCTGGCGGAGCGGCGCGGAGAACGCCGCGACTTCGCCGACATGCTGCTCATCAAGGCGTCGACCGGGCTGGGCGCCGGCCTCGTGTCCGGGGGCGTGCTCCAGCGGGGCGCCCTCGGCGCGGCAGGCGAGATCGGGCACACGAAAACCGCAGCGGCACAAGGAGTTGTGTGCCGCTGCGGTGATGTGGGTTGTATCGAGGCCGTGGCCGGCGGGTGGGCGCTGGTCCGCAATCTGCAGGAGCAGGGACGCGAAGTCACCCACATCCGCGACGTGATCACCCTCGCCCTCGCCGGGGACGCCGAGGCCCGGCGAATGATCCGTGAGAGCGGACGGCAGATCGGCGAGGTCCTGTCGGGCGCGGTCAACCTCCTCAACCCGGAGGTCGTGATCGTCGGCGGCGACATGGCGCAGGCCTACGACACGTTCGTCGCCGGGCTACGCGAAACCCTATACGGCAACGCGATCGCCGTTGCCACCCAACAGCTTCAGATCCTCCCCTGGACGCACGGGGAACTGTCGGGAGTGGTCGGCAGCGCCACCATGGCGCTCGACCACGTCCTCAGCGTGCGCGCCGTCGACCGGCTACTCGCAGGCGCTCCGCGCCCGTGAGCCCTTTTGGTAGCGGGAACAACCAAAAAGGCGCACGAGCCCGGAGGGCCTACTTGACGTCGGAACCGTGCTTGGTGAGCGGCATGATCTCGATCTTCATGTACGGGAACAGTGGAAGGTTCCACAGGATCTCGTGCAGTTCGTCGGCCGACTCGACATCGAAGATGCTGATGTTGCTGTACTGCCCGACGATCCGCCAGATCTCGGGCCACTTGCCGGAGCGTTGGAGCTCCTGCGAGTACGCCTTCTCCTTGGCGATGGTGTCTTCCCGGACCTTCGGGTCGAGGTCACGGGGAATGGCGACGTCCATGCGGACGTGAAAGAGTGCCATCGGGTGGTGTGCTCCTTAGTTCCTGGTCCAGGTCTTGACTGCGTCCATGTTGAGCTCGACGCCGAGTCCGGGACCCTCGGGCAGGAACACCTGACCGTCGGCGTAGCGGATCGGTTCCTGCAGCAATTCCTCGCTGAACAGCAACGGTCCGAACAGTTCGGTGCCGAAATCGATGCCGGGCTCGGCGCAGGCGAAGTGGATGGACGCCGCGGTTCCGATCGGGCCTTCGATGGACGTGGCTCCGTGGCAGGCGATTCCGGCTGCCTTGGCGATCGCGACCACCTCGCGGCTCTTCTTCAGTCCGCCGCACTTGGTGGTCTTGAGGGCGATGACGTCGGCGGCGCCGCGCCGTGCGACCTCGAGGGCGTCGTGCGGAGTCTGCACGCTCTCGTCCGCCATCACCGGAACCGGGACCAGCCGGTTGAGCTCGGCGAGGACCTCGAGCTGCTCACCGGGTGTGGGCTGCTCGATCAGTTCGACGCCGCCTTCGACGAGGCGGGGCACGTACGTCAGCGCGGTGAGCCTGTCCCAGCGGGCGTTGACGTCGATGCGGACGCCGGCCTTGCCCTGCAGTGCCTGCGCGATCTGGACCACCCGCGCAGTGTCGACGGCGGGATCGAGCGCACCCATCTTCAGCTTGAAACTGAAGTGCCGCTTCGACTCGACGAGCCCGAGCGCCTCCTCGATGATCTCCTCTGCGGGTGCGGCGCCGAGGGCCCACGTGACGTCGACGCTCTTCCGGAAGGCGCCGCCGAGCAGCGTGTGCACGGGCACACCCAGGCTGCGGGCCCAGGCGTCGTGCAACGCGACGTCGACGGCGGCCTTCGCGAAACGTGCATTGGCGACGACTCGTTCGATGTCCGACATGATGCCGGTGATCTCGTCGACACCCCGTCCCAGCAGCACCGGGACGATGTACCGCTCGACGATCGCCTGCATCGTCTCCACCGATTCGCCGCCCCACCACGGGCCGCCGGGGACGACGCCCTCGCCGTAGCCGGTCACGCCGCCCGCGGTCGTGACGGCGACGAGCAGCAGCGGCTGCGCCGTCATCGACGTGGTGGCGAACTTGTGGGGACGCACCAACGGCACATCGAGGATCGTCGTTTCGACGGAGACGATCGACAGGTCGGTCATCGGATCACTTTCTCTACGGGTGGAACGGGTCACGCGGGGTCGAGCACGAAGTTGTAGGTGACGTAGTTCTTGCCGTCGTCACCGGTCTTCGGGTCGAGGATCAGTTCCGGCTTGGTCGCCGACGCGACGTCGCTGTCGATCCACTCGCCGCCCTTGAAGTACAGCTGCGTGGTCACCGATTCCTTGCCCGGCGCCGACACGATGAGGTGCAGGTGCGCGGGACGCCACGGGTGACCGTTCTGCGCCTCGATGAACTGCCCGGTCGGGCCGTCGGTCGGGATCTTGTAGGGCGCCGGCTGGATCGTGGTGATCTCGTAGCGGCCGTCCTCGTCGGCGATGATGGTGCCGCGCAGGTTCCACTCGGGCAGATGCGGGGCGAACTGCGAGTAGTAGCCGTCGTTGTCGGCGTGCCACAGTTCGACCTTCGCGCCCGCGAGGCCGTTGCCGCCGAGATCGGCGACCTGGCCCGAGAAGACGAGCGGGGTGATCTTCTCGTCCTCGGGACGCATCGGCAGGGTGCACTTCGACGGCAGCTCGGGCGAGTTCTCGATGTAGTACGGGCCCTCGATGCTGCCCTTGGTGCCCTTACGGCTGCGGGCGAGGACCTCTTCGACGGAATGCTCGATGAACACGTCGAGGAACAGCGGCCACTCGCCGCCCTCGCCGACGTCGATGAGCCACTGCTTGAACACGCGGTACTCGGGGTAGGTGACGCCGTGCTTGAGGATCACGTCGTTGAGTGCGCCGAGTGCATCCTTGGCGATGGCCGCCAGCCGCTCCGGCGAGGTGTCGGCGGTGACGCGCTCGGCCTTGAACTTGTCGGTGGCGGCGGAGCCGGATCCGGCGGCGGTGGGGCTCTCGGTGGTGGTCATCTGTTTCTCCTTGGGCTGGGAGGGGAGCGGATTGGGCTGATATCGAGTTTTGGACGACGCGGTGGGTGTTCACGCGCCGAGGGTCTTGCACTCTGTACGCTCTGCGTACTAACATAACGCTGTGCGTACACCACTACTGTGCGCGCAGTCACATTGAAATGTCAACCCCGAGTCCGAATATGCACACGAATCGCTGGTGGAGGCCGCAATGACCGAGAGCGATCGCGATTACATCCAGAGCATCGAGCGCGGCTTCGCAGTGCTCCTCGCGTTCGACGCGCAGCGTCCGAACCCGACGCTGGCAGAACTCGCCACGGAAGCGGGACTGTCGCGCCCCGCGGTCCGCCGGATCCTGCTCACCCTGCAGAAGCTGGGGTACGTCGCCGGGTCGGGAGGCCGGTGGTCGCTCACCCCTCGCGTGCTCAGCATCGGACAGCACTACTCGGAGTCGCACGCACTGATCGAGGCCGCGATGCCCCGACTGCTCGAGGTGGCCGAGAAGACCCAGGAATCCGCGTCGCTCGGCGTGCTCGACGGCGCCGACGTGGTCTACGCGGCGCGCGTCCCCGTCCGCCGGATCATGAGCATCAACGTCTCCGTCGGCACCCGCGTCCCCGCGTACGCCACGTCCATGGGCCGTGCACTCCTGGCCTGGGCCCCCGCCGACGTCGTCGAGCGGGTGGTCGCCGAGTCCACGTTCCAGAAACTCGGGCCCGAAACCATCAGCACGCCAGCCGAACTCGAGCGGGAACTCGCCAAGGTCCGCGAACAGGGATTCGCACTGACATCCGAGGAGCTCGAGAAGGGTTTGATCTCGCTGGCCGCCCCCGTCCGCGACGCCGGCGGCACAGTGGTCGGCGTGGTCGCGTGCTCCACGTCGTCCGCGCGCAACACTCCCGCGCAGTTCCGGGAGCAGGCCGTTCCGTGCGTTCTCA
The DNA here is from genome assembly GCF_042671975.1 of Rhodococcus sp. NPDC127593. Taxonomy (NCBI): domain Bacteria; kingdom Bacillati; phylum Actinomycetota; class Actinomycetes; order Mycobacteriales; family Nocardiaceae; genus Rhodococcus; species Rhodococcus sp. NPDC127593. The sequence goes on from NZ_JBHXWI010000041.1 coordinate 19,393, forward strand.
CCGCCGCGGCCGCCCTGAGCTCGGACATGGGTTACGCCGGCTGACGGCGTCACGTCGGTCAGATCGGGTCGAGCACGAAGTCGCAGGAGACCTCTCCGCCGGCACCGAGGTCGACGAGCGACTCGACGGCGGACGCGACTACCTCACGCGATGCGCCCGGTGTCGGCACCAGGCGCGTCTCGAGCGGCCGGAAGCCACGCGCATGCACGACGACGTTGACGTGACCGACATCGGCTTCGCCTCGGGCGCTGGAGAATTCGCAAGGCGCGGGCTGCACGGTCGAGATGTCGAAGCGGCCCCCGGCGCACGTGACGACGATGCCGCGCAGGTTGTTGCGCAGAATCTCGACAGAGTACCCGGAGTAGCAGCCGTCGGCGTCCGCGTGCCAAATCTCGAGCTCCGCCCCCGACAGTGGTTCGCCGTCGCGTGACCGCACGACCCCCGCGATGCGCAGCGGGGTTCCCGGTTCACCGGGGAGTGCCGCGAGGTTCGCCTTCCACGGCAGTACTCGCTGCGCGGGGAGGTAGAACTCCCGATCGACGTGGTCGAGGCCTGCTCGGTCCACGTGAGGTGCGGTCGTCGTCGACGTCGAGGTCATCACCTGATCCGATCACTCTCGTACGCTGTGCGTACATGGAGAACGCTGTGCGGTCGTTGTCGAGTGTGCGCGTGGTCACAGGCATTCGTCAACCTGGGTCCGTTCACATCGCGGACGGGTCGGTCCGGTGCATCTGTGGGATAATTTCCCCGCCACCGGCGGACAACGACGTTTCGCCGTCCCCGGTTCGCGCCCTCGTGCCGGCCACGTCGAATTCCCGAGGATCACATCGATGACCACGCCTCCCCGCAGCATCACCCTCCGCTTCCTGGCCGCACCCACCGAGGTGGCGACGCTCGGAGGGGCCGTCCAGGGGGGCCGGATCCTCGAATGGATCGACAAGGCCGCCTACGCCTGTGCGGTCGGCTGGAGCGGGAGCTACTGCGTCACCGCATACGTGGGAAACATCAAGTTCACTCGCTCCATCGAGTCGGGACACCTCGTCGAGGTCGAAGCGCGACTCGTCCACACCGGGCGCTCGAGCATGCACATCCAGTGCACCGTGTCGTCGGCGGACCCGCGCACCGGGCAGTTCACCGAAGCCAGCAACTGCCTCATCATCTTCGTCGCCGTCGACGATTCCGGTAAGCCCACGAGCGTGCCGCCGTGGAAGCCGAACACCGCTTCCGACCGCGCCGAGTCCGAGGAGGCGGTCATGCGCATCGGTCTGCGCGCCGACATCGAAGAAGCGATGAGCAAACAGAGTTACACCGACGCGGGCACCGCACCGGAATCGCTCACCCGCTTCCTCGCCGCGCCCACCGACGTCAACTGGGGCGGCAAGACGCACGGTGGAACGGTGATGCGCTGGATCGACGAGGCCGCCTACCTGTGCGGCACGTCGTGGAACGGCACGCCGTGCGTGTCCGTCTACGCCGGCGGGGTCCGGTTCTACCGCCCGATCCAGATCGGTCACGTCGTCGAGGTCGACGCCCGCCTGCTGCACACCGGCGCGCAGACCATGCACATCTCGGTGCACGTGCGGTCCGGCGACCCGCGCACTCGCGAAATGAACCTCACCACGCACTGCCTCACCGTCGTCGCCGCCGTCGACGAGGACGGCGCCGCAACGGCAGTGCGGCAGTGGGTTCCGCAGTCCGACGAGGATCGCAAGCTGGAGGCGCACGCCCGCGAACTCATCGCCCTCCGCGACCGGGCACGAATCGGCGCCCTGGCGTAGCCCGCCCGAGTAGCGTCACGGGAAACGGTCTACCCGCGGAAGGAGCGGGGGGATGCCTGGGAACCGTCCACTCGACGTGCAGTTGTCCCGGCGGCGTGTGCTGCAGTGGGGAGCGGGAGCCGCCCTCCTCGGGCTCACCGGGGCCTGCGCCCGCAGCGACGACACGGAGGGCGCGATCGGGCCCGACTCTCCGGAGGTGCGCGCATACGCCGAGGCCGAGGAACACCGGTTCCCCGCCGGCAGGCCGGTGGCCTACGAGCTCTCCGCGACGCAGTCCGACGTCGACATCGCAGGTACGCGCACCGCCGCGTGGTTGTACAACACGCAACTGCCGGGCCCGATCCTGCGGGCGAACGTCGGGGACAGGGTTCAGGTGCGGTTTCGCAACCAGCTCCCGGATTCCACCACGGTGCACTGGCACGGGCTGGCCATCCGCAACGACATGGACGGGGTCCCGGATGTCACGCAGGCTCCGATACCGGCGGGCACAGAGTTCGTCTACGACTTCATCCCGCCCGACCCGGGCACGTACTGGTACCACACGGACGGCGACCTCCAGCGCGGCCGCGGGCTGTACGGGGCCCTGATCATCGACGATCCCGGGGCACCCGCGAACTACGACGCCGAATTCGTCGTCGTCCTCTCCGACTGGTTGACCGACCGCACGCCGTCGCAGGTCTTCGACGAACTCCGCGGCGGGCGAATGACGTCCATGCCCGAGATGACGTCGCCCGTGCTCGGCGGTGACTCCGGCGACGTCCGGTACCCTGTGTACCTGCTGAACGGGAAAGCACCCGGCGATCCGACCGTCTTCACGGCACGGCCGGGGCAACGCGCCCGCATCCGGCTGATCAACGCCGGCGACGACACCGCGTTCCGGGTCGCGCTGGGTGGCCACCGGCTGACCGTCACGGACACGGACGGTTTCCCCGTCGAACCGGTCGACACCGACTCGGTGCTGATCGGCATGGGCGAGCGGTACGACGCCGTCGTCACCCTGCAGGACGGGGTGTTCCCGCTGGTCGCGGTCGCCGAGGGGAAGGGCGCGCAGGGATTCGCGATGGTGCGCACCGGCGGCGGCGCAGCCCCCGACCCCGCCGTGGCGCCCCGTGAGCTGGGCCCTCCCCCGCTCACCGTGGCCGACCTGCGGGCCACCGACGCCGTCCGGCTCCCCGTGGTCGACCCGGGTGTCACCCTGGAGGCGAAGCTCGGCGGCGACATGAAGCAGTACGTGTGGACGGTGAACGGCCAGGCCTATCCCGACCACACCCCGCTGACCGTCCACCGGGACCAGCGAGTGCGGCTGGTCTACACGAACCCCACGATGATGTTCCACCCCATGCACCTGCACGGGCACACGTTCGCCGTGGCCCGCCCGGACGGCTCCGGACCGCGGAAGGACACCGTGATCGTGCTCCCCGGGCAGACCGTCGCCGCCGACATCGACACGACGAACCCCGGTCAGTGGATCACGCACTGCCACAACGACTATCACCTCGCCGCCGGCATGGCGACGATCTTCTCGTACGTGAGCTGACGCCGGACCGTCAGCCCCGGAGCGCTTCGGAGGGCGCCTCGCCGTACTTCCGCCGGTACGCCGCAGCGAACCGGCCGGTGTGGGTGAAGCCCCAGCGCATCGCGACCTCGGCGACCGTCGACGAACCGTCCGCGCGCAGCAGGTCGTCGTGGACGCGTTCGAGCCGAACGTCCAGCAGGTAGTCGCGAGGGCTCACCCCGACGTACTCCTGGAATCCCTCCTGCAGGCGGCGGACCCCGACACCCGCGATCTCGGCCATCTCGGCCGCCGTCCACGCCCGCGCGGGGTCGGCGTGGATCTCGTCGATGACGCGCTTGACGATCCGCGGCCGAGTACCGGCACCGGCCGTCTCGTCGTCCGGAATCGCCGCCAGGACCAGCGCCGTGGTGACCGCCCCCGACAGTTGCTCGGCGACGAGAGGGTTCGTGTAGATGCCGTCCGACCGCAGCATCTGGTCGAGCAGCGACCGCACCAGAGCCAGCCAGCTGGCACCGTTCTCGCTGGTCAGGTCCAGCTGCGGGGGCAGTCGCAGTCCCGGCCGCGCCAGGATCCGTGCCATCTCGCGGTGCAGGTAGTCGCGGTCGACGCGCACGCCGATGATGGAGCAGTCCTTGCTCCAGGCGGTGATGAGCGTCGTGGTGTCGGGCGGGCAGATCGTTCCCGCCCCGGGCACGGACGACACCTCGTGCTTGCCGGTCACCGATTCCAGATGACCCGACAGCGGCACGTTGATCGCATACGCGCCGGGGTGGTCCGACTGGATCGACACGTCCGCGCCCCAGCCGATATGCGTGATCTTCACAGGTCCGAGTTCCACCGCCTCCGCGACGGTGTTGCGCGCGTTCGACCTGTTCAGCGGCGTCAGCCGATGCGGGAAGTACACGTCCGACACCACGTGCGACGCTTCGTCCCAATCTTCGGGACGAACCAGCTTGGACGTGGGCTGCATGGCACCAGTGTGACCACGGACACCTTCGATTGCAATTTCCACGGTGATCCAAGTCACTGCGCAAAGCGGATCACCTCCGCGCTCAGCGGATCGACGCACGGTTCTCGCGGTCGTACTTTCGTCCGTACCTCATCAGCGCCCCGGACAGGAAGGGAGGCTCCGACCATGGAGCAGCGCGAACTCCGGAACATCTTCGGGCAGTTTGCCAGCGGAGTCACGGTCATCACATGCGCCAACTCCGAGGGCCTGCCGCACGGAGCGACGGTCACCGCCTTCACCGCCGTCTCGATCGAGCCGAGACTGTGCCAGATCACCCTGACCCGAAAGTCGAAGGCCTGCAACTACTTGAGCAAGGCGCCGTTCGCCGTCAACATCCTCGCCGCAGACCAGGTGGACACCGCGATGCATTTCGCCGGGCGCCCGCAGAACCCCGAACCCGTGTGGGCCGACGGACCGACCGCGCCCGTCATCTGCGGCGCCGCCGCCACATTGTCGTGCCGGCCGTGGGCCGAGTACGACGGCGGCGACCACATCATCTTCATCGGTGAGATCGTGGCTGCCGACTCGAGCGGCAAGGATCCGCTGCTGTTCTACCGGAGCACGTTCCACGACCTCGGCTCACCGTCCGCGTCGGCCGCGTGGAACGGATCGATGGACGATCCGAACAGCGGCTGGTTCGACTCCACCACCTCCTTCACCCCATTCCATCTTCAGCCCGTCAACTGACCGCCGAATCCGAAAGGACATTCCATGACCACCACCGAAAGCGCTCCCGAGACCACGCTCGACCCGACGAAGGTCAACCCCGCCGCCGACTGTGAAGCCAACCGCACCGCGAACTTCGCCACCCGCCCGATGACCGGTGACGAGTACATCGAGTCGCTGCGCGACGACCGCGAGATCTGGCTGCACGGCGAGCGCGTCGAAGACGTCACCACGCATCCGGCGTTCCGTAACCCGATCCGGATGACCGCGCGTCTCTACGACTCGATGCACACCGGTGAGCACGTCGACAAGGTCACCACCCCCACCGACACCGGCAACGGCGGCGTGACGATGCCGTTCTTCAAGGCCCCGACGTCCTCGGACGACCTGCTGAAGGAACGCGACGCCATCGCCACCTGGGCACGCATGACCTACGGCTGGATGGGCCGCTCCCCCGACTACAAGGCCTCGTTCCTCGGCACCCTGCACGCCAACAAAGAGCTGTACTCCCCGTTCCAGGACAACGCCGAACGCTGGTACAAGGAATCGCAGGAGAAGGTTCTCTACTGGAACCACGCGATCATCAACCCGCCCGTCGACCGCCAGCTCCCGCCGGACGAGGTCGGCGACGTGTTCATGAAGGTCGAGAAGGAGACCGACGCCGGCCTGATCGTCTCCGGCGCGAAGGTCGTGGCCACCGGCTCGGCCATCACCAACTACAACTTCATCGCCCACTACGGCCTGCCGATCAAGAAGAAGGAATTCGCCCTCATCTGCACCGTCCCGATGGACGCACCGGGCGTGAAGCTGATCTGCCGGTCCTCGTTCACCCAGAACGCGGCCGTGATGGGCACCCCGTTCGACTACCCGCTGTCGAGCCGGATGGACGAGAACGACACCATCTTCATCTTCGACAAGGTGCTGGTGCCGTGGGAGAACGTCTTCATGTACGGCGACGTCGACAAGATCAACGGCTTCTTCCCGCAGTCCGGGTTCCTGCCCCGCTTCACGTTCCAGGGCTGCACGCGTCTGGCCGTGAAACTCGACTTCATCGCCGGCATGCTGATGAAGGCCCTCGACGCCACCGGCGCCGGCGGCTTCCGCGGAGTGCAGACCCGCGTCGGCGAGGTCATCGGCTGGCGAAACCTGTTCTGGTCACTCACCGAATCGATGGCACGCAACCCCGAGCCGTGGATCGGCGACACCGTCATCCCCAAGCTCGAATACGGCCTCACGTACCGGATGTTCATGATCCAGGGCTACCCGCGCATCAAGGAGATCATCGAACAGGACGTCGCATCCGGCCTGATCTACCTGCCCTCGAGTGCTCGCGACTTCAAGAGCCCCGACGTCCGGCCGTACCTCGACAAGTACGTCCGCGGCTCCGACGGCATGACCGCCGTCGAACGCGTCAAGATCATGAAGGCCCTGTGGGATTCGATCGGCAGCGAGTTCGGTGGCCGCCACGAACTCTACGAGCGCAACTACTCCGGCAACCACGAGAACGTCAAGGCCGAACTGCTGTTCGCCGCCGAGAACCGCGGCGACGTCGCGTCCATGAAGGGCTTGGCCGAGCAGTGCCTGTCCGAGTACGACCTCGACGGCTGGACCGTGCCCGACCTGATCGGCAACGACGACGTCTCGTACTTCGGCAACAAGTAACCGCTCGACCCCACGGACGCACCCTTTCTCCGCAACCGCACCCGAAATAGCTACCGAATTCGGGTGCGGACGCGGAGAAGGGGTGCGTCTGCGTGTCCAGGGTCCTGCCGTCCGATCCCGGCTCGTGTGCGCATGCCGGACACGTCCTAGTCAGTACTCGGTAAATACCTAGTGTGATGCAGCGCACAGGCTGCAAGAGTGGAATCCATTGCCGGACCCGGGCGCCCTCGCAGGGCGCAAGCCCCCCGGAGATCTTGGAGGATCCCATGACTGAAACCCTGTACACAGCGCCGTCCGACGACGTGCGCGCCAAGCTGGCCGACGCACTCATCGAGGACGCGGAAACCGGTCGCTACCAGGTGCGACGTAGCGTATTCACCGACGAGGACCTGTTCGAACTCGAGATGAAGCACATCTTCGAGGGCAACTGGATCTACCTGGCCCACGAGAGCCAGATCCCGAACGTCGGCGACTACTTCACCACGTACATGGGCCGCCAGCCGATCGTGATCTCCCGCAACAAGGAGGGCGAGCTCAACGCCCTGGTGAACGCGTGCAGCCACCGCGGCGCCATGCTCTGCCGGCGCAAGACGGACAACCGGACCACGTTCACCTGCCCGTTCCACGGCTGGACGTTCAACAACTCCGGCAAGCTCCTCAAGGTCAAGGACCCGCGCGAGGCCGGCTACCCGGAACAGTTCAACAAGGACGGCTCCCACGACCTCACCAAGGTCGCGCGGTTCGAGAACTACCGCGGATTCCTGTTCGGCAGCCTCAACGCCGACGTGCCGCCGCTCGAGGAACACCTCGGTGACACCACGAAGATCATCGACATGATCGTCGACCAGTCGCCCGACGGCCTCGAGGTCCTGCGCGGTGCGTCCACCTACACCTACGACGGCAACTGGAAGCTACAGACCGAGAACGGCGCCGACGGCTACCACGTGTCCGCCACCCACTGGAACTACGCCGCAACCACGTCGCGTCGGGAGTCGGGCGAGTCCACCAACGCCACGAAGGCGATGGACGCCGGCAAGTGGTCGAAGCAGCAGGGCGGGTACTACTCGTTCGACAACGGTCACCTGCTGCTGTGGACCAAGTGGGCCGACCCCGCCAACCGCCCGCTCAACGAGCGTCGCGAGGAACTCGTCGCCGAGTACGGCGAGGACCGTGCCGACTGGATGATCGGTGTGTCCCGCAACCTGTGCCTGTACCCGAACGTGTATCTGATGGACCAGTTCGGTTCGCAGATCCGGCATTTCCGTCCGATCTCCGTCGACAAGACCGAGGTCACCATCTACTGCATCGCCCCCAAGGGTGAGAGCCGGACGGCACGCGCCGCGCGCATCCGCCAGTACGAGGACTTCTTCAACGCCACCGGCATGGCCACCCCGGACGATCTCGAGGAGTTCCGCTCCTGCCAGAAGACGTACCAGGCCGGTGCCGCACCGTTCAACGACCTCAGCCGCGGTGTCACCCACCAACTCCAGGGCCCCGACGAGGACGCGAAGAAGATCGGCATCAACCCCATCTCCAGCGGTGTGAAGACCGAGGACGAGGGCCTCTACCCGATCCAGCACGGCTACTGGGTGCAAGCACTCACCAAGGCGCTCGACGCCGACGTTGCCGCGAACAACCGCTGAGGGAGACGACGAACATGACCGCAGTAGCCGAAAGCACTGTCACCCAGCACGACATCGAGCAGTTCCTCTACCGTGAGGCCCGCTACCTCGACGACCGCGAGTTCGAGAAGTGGATCGAGTGCTATCACCCCGACTCCGAGTTCTGGATGCCGGCGTGGGCCGACGACGGTGAACTGACCACCGACCCGATGACCGAGATCTCCCTGATCTACTACGCCAACCGTGGCGGCATCGAGGACCGGGTGTTCCGCATCAAGACCGACCGGTCCAGCGCGACGAGCCTTCCGGAGCCGCGCACCGGTCACAACATCTCGAACGTCGAGGTCACCGACCGTCGCGGCGACGTGGTGGACGTCCGGTTCAACTGGTTCACGCTCTACTTCCGGTACAACACGGTCGACACGTACTTCGGGAATTCGTTCTACACCATCGACTTCTCCGGTGAGCAGCCTCTGATCCTGAAGAAGAAGGTCGTGCTCAAGAACGACTACATCCACCACGTGGTCGACATCTACCACATCTGATTTCTTCCCCATTCTTCGCGAATCGAGCTGTTTTCCATGACTTTCCAAGTTGCACTGAGTTTCGAGGACGGGATCACCCGCTTCATCAAGTGTGACGGCGACGAGACGGTCGCCGACGCGTCCTACCGCGCGCGCATCAACATTCCCCTCGACTGTCGAGACGGGGCGTGCGGCACCTGCAAGTCGCTCTGCGAATCCGGCACGTACGACGGCGGCGACTACATCGAGGAAGCGCTCACCGATGAAGAGGCGGAGCAGGGTTACTGCCTTCCGTGCCAGATGATGCCGGAAAGCGATCTGGTACTGCAGATCCCGACGACGTCCGACGTCGCCAAGACCGCCGCAGGCACCTTCTCCTCGACGGTCACGGAGATCCGCAAGTTCTCCGACACCACCATCGGGTTCACGATCGAGATCGCGAACCGGGACGACCTCGTCTTCCTCCCCGGCCAGTACGTGAACATCACCGTTCCCGGGACCGAGGCGACACGCTCGTACTCGTTCAGCACCGGACCCACGTCGAAGGAACTGTCGTTCCTGGTCAAGATCACCGACGGCGGCCTGATGTCGGAGTACCTGCGTAGCCGCGCACAGGTCGGCGACACGCTCGAGCTCACCGGCCCGATGGGAAGCTTCTTCCTCCGCGAGCAGAAGCGTCGCGCCCTGCTGCTGGCAGGCGGCACCGGACTGGCCCCACTGCTTTCGATCCTCGACAAGATGCGCACCGACGCCGCCGACCACCCCGTGCACCTGGTCTACGGAGTCTCGTCCGACGCGGACCTGGTAGAGCTGGACAAGCTCGAGGAATACACGAAGTCCCTGCCCCAGTTCACGTTCGACTACTGCGTGTCGGACCCGGCGAGCAGTGCGACGAACAAGGGGTACGTGACCGGCCTGTTCGAGCCCGCACACCTGAACGACGGCGATGTGGACGTGTACCTGTGCGGTCCGCCGCCCATGGTCGAGGCGGTGCGCGACCATCTGAAGTCGGAGGGCGTCACGCCGGCGAACTTCTACTTCGAGAAGTTCAACAACGCGGCGACGCCGAGTGGGTCCGAGGCGTCCGCACCGGCGGCGGCGGACGCGGTCGAGGCGGCCCCCGAGTACGAGATCGGCGAGGAACACCAACCGCTGTCCGAATCGGACGCACAGTTCGACGCCCGCATGGCGCTCGAACTCGGTGCGATGGAACTGACCATCGGCCGGATGACGAAGGAACAGCTGTCCGAGTACCGGATCCTCGCCGAGACCTCGTGCGAATCGATCGAGAACGACCACTTCACGGACGCCGGCGCCTTCACCGACACCAACGCCGCCTTCCACGAATTCCTGTTCCGGTGCACCGCCAACGACGTGCTCCTCGAGGCGTACAACCGCCTGGAGGTCACGCAACTCATGACCAAGGTGCTTCGCACCGCGGACTGGGTGGACGAGCACATCCAGCACGACCACCTCGACATCGTCGCCGCCTTCGAGAAGGGTGACCGGGCCGCCGCCCACGACCTGATCATCAGCCACAGCGCGCACGCGAAGGCCACCATGTGCCGCGCCATCGAGAGGAGTGCCGTCGCATGAGTGGACTCGTCACTCCGCACCGCTTCGACGGCAAGGTCGTCGCAGTCACCGGCGCAGCGCAGGGCATCGGCCTGACGGTCGCGACCCGACTCGCGGCAGAGGGTGCGTCGCTGATTCTGATCGACCGCGCCGAACTCGTCCACGAGGTCGCGAAGGGATTGCGCGAAAACGGAACCGACGCGCACAGCATCACCGCCGATCTGGAACAGTTCGCGGACGCCGAGGCCGCGATCGACGAGGCACGGCAGCAGCACGGCCGGCTCGACGTGCTGATCAACAACGTCGGCGGCACCATCTGGGCCAAGCCGTACGAGCACTACACCGCCGAGCAGATCCAGGCGGAGGTGCAGCGCTCACTGTTCCCGACCCTGTGGACGTGCCGCGCCGTCCTCCCCCACCTGATCGCGCAGCAGTCGGGCACCATCGTCAACGTGTCCTCGGTGGCCACGCGGGGTGTCAACCGCGTGCCCTACGCGGCGTCGAAGGGCGGGGTCAACGCCCTGACCGCTTCACTCGCTCTCGAAGCCGCGCAGTACGGAATCCGCGTGGTGGCCACCGCTCCCGGCGGCACCGAGGCACCCGCTCGCCGTGTTCCCCGCGGCCCCGGCGCGGAAACCGATCAGGAAAAGGTCTGGTACCAGCAGATCGTCGACCAGACCGTCGACTCGTCCCTGATGAAGCGGTACGGAACGCTGGACGAGCAGGCCGCGGCCATCGTCTTCCTGGCCTCCGACGAGGCCACCTACATCACCGGGACGGTCCTACCCGTCGCCGGCGGCGACCTCGGCTAGCAGCCGACAGATCTCGACCGCCTCATCGGCGGGGCGCATTGCATCGTCTCGCCGATGGGGCATTTCTTTACTCGAATTCGATTGTGATACAGCGCACATACGAGTACGGCCCGGTTTCCCGTCACACCCACCGAGCGGAGATCACCATGAACCCCTCCACCACCCCCGACACTTGGGCAAGCCCGAAACACCGCAGTGCCGTCACCTGGGTCGTCGCGATCGCCACGATCGCGATCATCTTCGACGGCTACGACCTGGTCGTGTACGGCACCATCCTCCCGACGTTGATGAACGATCCCGGCCAACTCGGCGAGATCTCCGCGCAGCAGGCCGGTGCACTGGGCTCGTACGCGCTGATCGGTGTCATGGTGGGCGCACTCACCGCGGGCGCAGTGGGCGACTACCTCGGCCGGCGGCGGATGATGCTCGTCAACATCGCCTGGTTCTCCATCGGGATGGGACTCGCCGCGTTGGCCACCAACGTCACCATGTTCGGCCTGCTGCGATTCTTCACCGGCATCGGGGTCGGCGGCCTCGTCGCCACCGCCGGTGCGATGGTGGCGGAGTTCGCACCTCCCGGAAAGCGGAACCTGTACAACGCCATCGTCTACAGCGGCGTCCCCGCCGGCGGGGTGCTCGCGTCCCTCCTCGCGATTGTCCTGCGCGACACGATCGGCTGGCGTGGCCTCTTCTGGATCGGCGCACTGCCCATCGTGATCCTGCTACCGCTGGCGCTCGTGAAACTGCCCGAGTCGCCGAAGTGGCTCGTCGCCCGCGGGAACGAGGACAAGGCCCGCCGCATCTCCGAACGCACCGGTATCCCGATGCCCGGCGCCGACGAGATCGCCGCGGAACGGGCATCGGTCGAGAAGGTCGGCTTCGCCGCACTCGCGACGCGCCGTTACGCCTGGGGCACTGCTCTTCTCGGAATGATGAGCTTCTCCGGCCTGCTGCTCACCTACGGACTCAACACGTGGCTTCCGAAGATCATGGAAGACGCCGGTTTCAACGCGAAGGGTTCGCTGTCGTTCCTGCTCGTCCTCAACGGCGGCGCGATCCTCGGCGGTCTGATCGCCTCCAAGGTCGCCGACGGCATCGGACCGCAACGCGTCGTCGCCACGACATTCGGGCTCGCCGCGCTGGCCCTGATTCTCCTGACGCTCGGTTTCCCGCTGCCGGTGCTCCTCGCGTCCGTCGCCGTCGCCGGAGTCGGCACCATCGGCACCCAGGTCCTGATCTACGGCTTCGTCTCCAACTACTACTCGACGTCCGCGCGCGGCGCCGGAGTGGCCTGGTGCGCCGGATTCGGCCGGCTGGGCGGCATCTTCGGCCCCCTGATCGGCGGAGCACTGATCAGCGCCGGCATCAGCAGCCAGGTGGCGTTCTACGTCTTCGCGGGCATCGCGGTTCTCGGCGCATTCGTCACCTTCTTCGTTCCGCGTGTACGGGTCACCCGCGGCGAGGCGGCGGCCGCCTACTCCACCGTCCAGGTGTCGTGACCGGTCAGCAGGCGCTGCAGCGAGCCGTCGTCGACGGGGTCCTTCTCCCGAGAGATCTCGTTCTGCAGGCGCACCATGTCGTCGTACGTGTCCCGCGTGACGCTGCGGAACACGCCGGTCACGGTGTGGGTGAGGTCCTGGTCGGAGAGCCGCGACAGCGCGTACGCGTAGTCGGGGTCGTCGGTGTGGGCGTCGTGCACGACGATCTCGTACCGGTCGACATCGGCAGTCGCGACCACCTTCAGACCGAAACCGGCTCGGACGACGGAGTATTCGCCGGCAGACCCGAAGACGATCGGCTCCCCGTGGGTCAGCGGGATGAGGCGCTGCTCGGAACCGTCCTTGCGTAGGACGTCGAACGAGCCGTCGTTGAAGATCGGGCAGTCCTGGTAGATCTCCACGAACGACGTGCCGCGGTGCGCCGCCGCCTGCCGCAGCACTTCCGTCAACCCCTTGCGGTCCGAGTCCATGGCGCGGGCCGCGAACGTGGCCTCGGCTCCCAGCGCGAGGGACAGCGTGTTGAACGGGTGGTCCACCGACCCCAGCGGCGTCGACTTGGTGACCTTGCCGACCTCCGAGGTCGGCGAGTACTGCCCCTTGGTCAGCCCGTAGATCCTGTTGTTGAACAGCAGGATCGTCATGTTGACGTTCCTCCGCAGAGCGTGGATGAGATGGTTGCCCCCGATCGACAGCGCATCGCCGTCGCCGGTCACCACCCACACCGACAGGTCGGGGCGCGTCACCGCGAGACCCGTCGCGATGGCGGGCGCGCGACCGTGGATCGTGTGCAGGCCGTACGTGTCGAGGTAGTACGGGAACCGGCTCGAGCATCCGATGCCGGAGACGAACATCAGGTTCTCGCGTCGGAGTCCCAACTCCGGCAGGAAACTTCGGATCGTGGCGAGAATGACGTAGTCTCCGCAGCCCGGACACCAACGGACCTCCTGGTCCGACGTGAAGTCCTTGGCCTTCTGCGGTTCGTCGGTCCTGGGCACGTGCGCGGTGGCGCTCAGGCCCAGATCCGCACCGACACGACTGATCATCCGTGTCACGCCGATTCCTCCTGCCGGGGTCCGTTCGATCGGTAGGTCGCCGACGCAAGCGCGTCGGAGGTCTTCGCAAGCTCGTGCTCACGCAACGTTCCGGCCAGCGCGGAGTCGATCACCTCGTGCAGTTCGTCGCCGAGGAAGGCGAGCCCCTGCACCTTGGTCACCGATTGCACGTCGACGAGAAACCTCGAACGGAGGATCATCGCGAGCTGGCCCAGATTCATCTCCGGTGCGACGACGGTCCCGTAGCTGCGCAGCACAGCACCGAGATTGGCGGGCAGCGGGTTGAGGTTGCGCACGTGCACGTGGGCCACCTTCTTGCCCTCACGGCGGGCACGTCGGCAGGCCTCACCGATGGGCCCGTAAGAGCTGCCCCACCCGACGAGCAGCAGGTCGGCCTCACCCGAGGGATCGTCGACGACCACGTCGGGAACGGCGATTCCGTCGATCTTGGCCTGGCGCAGGCGCACCATGAGGTCGTGGTTGGCGGGATCGTAGGAGATGTCGCCGCTGCCGTCGGCCTTCTCGAGACCGCCGATGCGGTGTTCGAGGCCGGGAGTGCCCGGTATCGCCATGGCACGGGCGAGCGTCTCCCGGTCGCGGGCGTACGGTGCGAATTCGCCGTCCACCGGGGGTGCCGTGTCGCAGCCGGGGTCGATCCGGTCGAGTTCGGACACGTCCGGGATGGCCCACGGTTCGCTGCCGTTCGCGATGGCGCCGTCCGACAGCAACAGCACCGGTGTGCGGTACGTGAACGCGATCCGGGCGGCCTCGACCGCGGCATCGAAACAGTCCGCGGGTGAGCGCGGCGCGATCACGGCGACCGGCGACTCGCCGTTGCGCCCGTACATCGCCTGCAACAGGTCCGACTGCTCGGTCTTCGTCGGCAGCCCGGTGGAGGGGCCACCGCGCTGGACGTCGATGACGAGCAGCGGGACCTCCGTCATCACCGCCAGCCCGATGGCCTCGCTCTTCAGCGCCAGTCCGGGTCCGGATGTGCTCGTCACACCGAGCGCACCCCCGATCGACGCGCCCAGCGCCGCGCCGATTCCGGCGATCTCGTCCTCGGCCTGGAACGTGGTGACGCCGAGATTCCGGTGCTTGCTCAGCTCGTGCAGGATGTCCGACGCCGGCGTGATCGGATAGGTGCCGAGGAAGACGTCCCGCGCCGCCAACCGTCCCGCGGTCACCACCCCGTAGGCCAGGGCCGTGTTCCCGGTGACCTGGCGGTACGTGGCGGGTGGAAGCGTCGCCGCGGACACCTCGTAGGTGGTCGCGAAACTCTCCGTCGTTTCCCCGTAATTCCACCCGGCCCTGAACGCGAGCAGATTGCCCTCCGCGATCTGCGGCTTCGCTGCGAACTTGGTCTGCAGGAACCGCTCGATGCTGTGGGTCGGGCGGTTGTACATCCACGACAGCAGCCCGAGCGCGAACATGTTCTTCGCCCGCTCGCCGTCCTTCCGGCTCAGTCCGGCGGGTTCGACCGCGCCGACCGTCAACGTCGACATCGCCACCGGGTGCACCACGTAGTCCTCGAGTGAGTCGTCGTCGAGGGGGCTGGTGGCGTATCCGACCTTCGCGAGATTCCGCTTGGTGAACTCGTCCGTGTTCACGATGATCATGCCGCCGCGCGGCAGATCGGCCAGGTTCGCCTTCAGCGCCGCCGGGTTCATGGCGACCAGGACGTCCGGGCGGTCGCCGGCCGTGAGAATGTCGTAGTCCGCGATCTGGATCTGGAACGACGACACACCGGGGAGCGTGCCCTGAGGCGCCCGGATCTCGGCGGGGAAGTTGGGCTGGGTGGCGAGGTCGTTGCCGAACGCCGCCGCCTCCGACGTGAACCGGTCGCCGGTCAACTGCATGCCGTCGCCGGAGTCTCCGGCAAAGCGGATCGCCACCCGCTCCAGCTTCGTGGAGTTAACCTCCGTCGTCATGAATGCACCGAATCCTTCGACTCGTAGTCGTTCTGACCAGCAGCTTCTAACCTCACGGTACAAGCGTTCCCAGTTTTCGCCAGGAACACGCCGAAATCAGGCGTCGCGATACGGTGAGTGGTGTGAGTGACCCAGGGAACATCGAGCTCGTCGGGCGTTCCCGCGAACTCGCCGAACTAGAGTCGATCCTGTGTGAGGCGGCCGAGAACGCGCCCGTCGTCGTGGTCGTCGAAGGCGTGCCGGGCATCGGCAAGACGACTGTGGTGGAAAACTTCCTCGCGGCGCATCCCGACCTGCCCGCGTTCTCCGCGGTCTGCGACCCGTGGGCTTCGGGCCATCCCTTCGGGGTCGCCGAACAGCTCCTGGGTGCGGCGGTGACGTCGGAGGACCCCCTGGACGTCGCTCGCGAACTCGTCGCGGCGGTGGATCCGCCTGCCGGTGACGCGCCGTTCGTCGTCGTGCTCGACGATGCGCACTGGGCAGACCTTCCCTCACTGCAGGCGCTGAGCTCCGCCGTGCATCTGCTCGACCGACCGGCAATGATCGTCCTCGTCACGAACTCGGAACCTCCCGACGGTGTTCCCGCGGACGTGCTCGATCTCCTCGACCGACATCGCCGGCATCGGATCCACGTCCGCCCGCTCGATGCATCCGATACCCGCGAACTTGCGAATACCCTTGCGCATGTCGATCTTCCGGCCCCGGTGGCGCACCAGCTCGTTCAGCACACTGCGGGGAATCCGCGGCACCTCACGCAACTTCTGCAGGAGGTCGATCCGAGCGCGTGGGGCCAGTGGCAGCCGGTCCTCCCGGTGCCCCGCACGTGCGCGGCGAAAGTGCAGTCACAACTGTTCGCGTGCTCAGCGCCTGCCCGGGCGCTCGTCGAATCGGCGGCGGTACTCGCCGGGGATCCCCGATTCGCCGACGCCGCCGCGCTCGCCGCCATCGAGAACCCGGTGGAGGCGCTCGACGAAATCCATCGGGCCGGCCTCCTCACCGTCGGCGAGCATCGCGGCGTGACCGTGCTGACCTTCCCGTCGCCGCTGACCCGGGCCGCCGTCTACCGCGGCCTCGGGCCCATCCGACTGCGTGACCTGCACGATCATGCCGCACGGATCGTCGACGACGAGGGCAGGCGACTGGACCATCGCGCCGCTGCGGCGCCGTTCGCAGACCCCGCGCTCGCGGACGAACTGGACACGTACTCTGCGCAGAGAGCGACCGTCGGGGCGTGGTCGGCCGTCGCGGACGCATTGATCAAGTCGAGCCGCCTCACCGCGGACCGCGGCGAACGCGAACAACGCCTCATCCGGGCCGTCGACGCTCTCGTCGGTGCCAGCAACCTTCCCCAGGCACTGGCTTTCGCGCCGGAGATCGAGAGCTTCCCCGAAAGTCCGTTACGCGACGCCGTACTCGGCTACCTCGCAATCCTCCGGGGACGACCCGCGGAGGCCGATCTGCTGCTCACCCAGTCGTGGACCGCATGCGACCCGGATACCGATCCGGCCACCGCCGCGCTGATCTGCCAGCGCCGCGTCCTGGACTCACTCGTCCGCTGGCACGGACCGGACCTCGTCGAATGGGCCAGCCGGGCCGTGGCTCTCGTCGATCCGGGCGATCCGTCGGCCGTCGAATCCGCGGCGATCATGGGACTCGGACTCGCTGCCACGGGTCAGATCGTGGAGGCACGGGCCGCCTACGACACGCTGTCCGCGAAGATCGCCCTCGGTGCCCAGTCCCAGCGCTTCGACATGGCCAGGGGTTGGCTCGACCTGGCGCTGGACGATCCCGAATCGGCGCGCCAGGAACTCGAGAGCGCCGTCCCCACCGCGTTCCGGATGGGCTCGACCCGCATCTCGCTGTGGGCGCAGGCCTGGCTGGCGCGAACGCAATTCGCCCTCGGCGACTGGAGCGGCGCCATCGCCACGGTCGACCGTGCCGGACACCAACTCGAGGACGCCGCGCTCGACCTCGTCCGGCCCCTCGTACACTGGACCGGCGCGCAGACACACGCGCTTCGCGGAAACTGGCCCGCCGCGCAGGAGCACCTCCGCCTCGCGGCAGCGAGTTCGCACGACTACCCGATGATGTTCATTCCGTCCGCCCTGGCACGCGCCCAATGTGCCGAAGTGCAGGCCGACTACGCCGCCGTGATCAGGGCACTCGAGCCTCTCACCCGTCTCGAGCCCCGCGAGGGCATCGACGAGCCCGGCTTCTGGCAGTGGCCCGACGTCTACGCGAACGCTCTCGTGATGGCCGGACGCGTCGACGACGCGGACGCCTTCCTCACCCCGCACGAGGAACGCGCCGCGGAGCGCGGGCACCGGTCGGCGATGGCACGTCTCGGATACGCCCGCGGTCGCGTCGCCGGCGCGCGTGGCGACATCGATGCCGCCCGGGACGTGTTCGAGACGGCTTTGACGCACCTCGACACCCTGCCCCTCCCCTACGATCGTGCCCGCGTGAACTTCGCGTACGGCCAGACCCTGCGCCGGGCAGGCAAGCGGCGCGAAGCGGACGCCGTCATGCAGGCGGCCCGGGAGGGGTATTTCGCGCTCGGAGCCACCTCCTACGTGCAGCGGTGCGACCGTGAACTCAAGGCCGGCGGCCTCAACCTCAAACGCAGCCGGTTCACGCTCGAGGAACTGACTCCGCAGGAACGGGCCGTGACCGAACTCGTCGCGGGTGGAGCCAGCAACAAGGAGGCGGCGGGCGAGCTGTTCCTGTCCGTCAAGACCGTCCAGTACCACCTGACCCGGGTCTACGCGAAACTCGGTATCCGCTCGCGCAGCGAACTCGCGGCGCAGTTCCGCGACCAGGACTGACATCCGAGGTGACGGGAACCTACCCCGAGGGTGCCTGTTCGGGGCACCACAGTCCGGCCAGGCTGGATCTCGACCGATGCAGCCGAGCCACCGGAGTACCGAGATGGATGACACGATCGACGCAGTGCAAGCCGACCGCGACCTGAAGAACAAACACCGCGCCATGTGGGCCCTCGGCGACTACCCCGCCCTGGCCACCGACATCATCGCCGGCCTCGGCCCCGCCCTGGTCCGGGCGAGCCGGGTCAGGCCCGGTGACCGTGTTCTCGACGTCGCGGCAGGCTCCGGCAACGCCGCCATTCCCGCGGCGCTGTCCGGCGCGAGCGTCGTCGCCGGTGACCTCACCCCCGAACTGTTCGACGCCGGACGCCGCCGGGCGGCCGAACTCGGAGTCGAGGTGGAGTGGCGCGAGGCCGACGCCGAGGCAATGCCGTTCGCCGACAACGAATTCGACACCGTCATGTCGTGCGTCGGCGTCATGTTCGCCCCGCACCATCAGGCGAGCGCCGACGAACTCGTCCGCGTCTGCCGGCCGGGAGGGACGATCGGCCTGCTCAGCTGGACCCCCGAGGGCTTCATCGGCCAGATGTTCGCAACGATGAAACCGTACGCACCCCCGCCCCCTCCGGGCGCGCAGCCCCCGCCGCTGTGGGGTCGCGAGGAACACGTCCGGGCGTTGTTCGGCCACCGGGTCACCGACATCGTGGCCACCCGGCACACCGTGCGCATCGACCAGTTCCGGTCGCCGGAGGACTTCCGCGACTACTTCAAGACCCGCTACGGTCCTACCATCGCGGTGTACCGGAACATCGCCGACGACCCCGCCCGGGTCGCCGCGCTGGATCACGAACTCGCCGATCTCGCACGCCGTTTCGACTACGGCACCGGCGGCACCGTGATGAACTGGGAGTACCTCCTGCTCACCGCCCGGAAGTGGTAACGGGTTCGACTGCAACAGCCACCGGGTTCAGTCGTGGCCGTGCTTGTTCCAGAACTGGTGGGTAAGCCCGCTCGGGGAGGTGACGGTCTCGACTGTGAAGCGGTCTTCGATGCCGTTCAAGCCCTCCCAGAGGGATACGCCGCGCCCGAGGGTGATGGGCACGATCACCAGGTGCATGAAGTCGATCAAGTCGGCTTGCAGAAACTGCCGCACGGTCGAGGGTCCTCCGCCTATACGGATGTCCCGACCGCTGGCAGCTTCCTGGGCCATGCGCAGCACCTCATGGGGTGGCGCGTCCACGAAGTGGAAGCTGGTTCCGTTGGGAAAGTCGATGCTGGGGTGTGGATAGTGGCTCATGACGAACACCGGTGTGTGAAACGGTGGTTCGTCGCCCCACCAGCCCCGCCACCCGTCGTCGGGCCAATCGCCGGTTTGGGGGCCGAACTTGCGACGGCCCATGATCTCCGCGCCGATGCCCTGGCTCCACAGGCTCGTCACGGCGCGGTCCAGGGTGACTGGGGCGTCTACCCGGTCGACCCCGTGAATGACGCGTCCGTCGAACCAATCGAATAGCCGTTCGGCACCGCCGATCGGGGCGTCGAACGTCACGTGCTCGCCGGCGGCATAGCCGTCGAGGGAGATATTCATATTGTGGATCCGGGTGCGGGGCATGGGCGATTCCTCCAATGATCGGATGAACGGGATACACATAGACAGACCGGAAGAGACGGCCGGACTCATCGCGGAACGTTGAAAATCGTATTCCGTTGGCCGGTACTCTGCGGCTGTAACCTGACGGCGCAGCGGCCCGCATGCCATCTTCTGGGGATGGCACGAACGTGGTTGTCGGTGACGGTGGAGTTGCTCGGCGGGCGCGGCGAGGAACTGTGGCCGTGGCCCGGCCGCGTGTTCGCGGTCGGGCCGTCGCACACCTTCATGGACCTCGCGAATGCGGTCAACGACGCCTTCGCCCGGTGGGACAGGTCTCACCTGTCGATGTTCACCCTTGCCGATGAACGAGTAGTCACCGACATGGAGACGGGGGCCGAGATGGCGGGGTCGATCGGTGGGCCCATTGCGGAGCCGGTGGACATCGAGTCGGCCAAGGTCGCTCGGCTGCTGGCGCCCGGAGCGGAGTTCCAGTTCACTTTCGACCTGGGTGATGACTGGATCCACCGCTGTGTGGTGGGCGCCGACAAGGTCGACCCCGTACAAGTGCTGGGCATCACTCCACCGAGTCCCCTGCCGTACTGGGGATGGGGCAGCATTCCGGACCAGTACGGGCGCCGGTGGGCCGACGACGACGGGGACAGTCGGGCTCCGCGCAGACCACCCCAGCCGCATCCGATGCTGCTGCACGCGTGGCCCGGACGCGAGCAGGTGCCCCCGCTCGACCTGTCCGATCTGCGCGCAGCCATCGTGGCAGGAGATGCGGACCGCTTCCTCGCCGCGGTGCGCGGCCGTGACGTCGACGACGCGCTGCAACAGGTGGGGGCCGGTCTACCGATGGCACTGGAACAGCGACGGGATCAGGCCGAGCCGGTGACACTGTCGGTCGTCAACCGGCTGACGTGGCGCGCCGGCACGGGTGACGAGGTGCTGGCCGAGGACCTGCTCGCGTCTCTGCGCCGCGAGCCGCTCGCAGGGCGGGTGGCGCCGGTCGACCTCGCGATGCTCGGTAGCGAACTGGAGGGCGATCCAAGCATGTCGGCCGGTGGCTACGTCGACCTGCACACCGGGGACGTGTACGACGACAGCAGCACTGACCCGATGATGGTCGGGCAGGACGCCGCCGTCGACGTGGAGGAGGAGCCCGACCGTTGGCTCCGGTTCGACTTCACCGGCTCGCGGGACGGCTGGCGGGACATGGCGGCCTTCGCTGAGCGGCAGAATGATTCGGCGCTGAGGGAGCGACTGGAGCGGGCGATCGAGGGCAAGGGCGCGTTCGGCCGGTTCCGCGACCTCGTCCACCAGGAGAGCCTCGCCGAACAGTGGAACGCCTTCTCCACCGACCGCCAACTGGGTCGAGCCCGCGAGTTCCTCGCCGCCCAGGGCATCCGCGTGGGCTGACAGTCATCTCACGCCCTGCGCCACCTGTGTCCCTGGCCCGCAGATGAGCGGTCAGCGCTTGACCCTCCGCCCCGATCGTGCCCACGTTACGCAGCCTGCGATTCGGGTATTGCCGGGTCGGGACTTCGTTTTGCTAGAGTCGAACGTATATTCGAACGACCTTGGGGGAGGTTGGTTGTGGGGGCAATGCTTCTCGAGGAATTGCGAACATTCACGGCGCGACTGCAATGCGCCGATGCGGCAAGTGGAGATCCGGGACTGGGCATCGATCTGCTCGATGCGATCGAGACGTTGAAGTCGGTCGGGTGTGCGGTACAGGCGGTGATCACCGACGATGTCGCGACGAGTATCCGAGAGGACCGCAAGGTTCGGAAGCTTCCGCGATCCGAGTGGGGTCGGGGCATCGCCTCGCAGATTGCGTTGGCGCGCAGGGAGTCTCCGAATCGGGGTGGGCGGCATCTGGGTTTCGCGCAGGCTCTGGTGCACGAGATGCCCCACACCCTGGCCATGCTGCAGACCGGTCGGCTGAATGAATGGCGAGCCACTCTGTTGGTGCGGGAGACAGCGTGCCTGTCGGCGGCCGATCGGGGCATCGTGGATCGCCGGTTGTGTTCGGACCCAGGCACACTCGACGGGGTCGGCGACCGCGGTCTGATCGCACGAGCGAAAGCGTTGGCGGTGGAACTCGACGCCGCAGCGGTCGTGGCCCGGCACCGCAAGGCCGCGTCCGAACGACGGGTCACGACACGCCCCGCGCCGGATTCGATGGCCTATCTGAGCGTGCTGATGCCGGTGGAACAGGCGGTGTGCCTGCAGGCGACCCTGGGCCGGGATGCGGACAGTCTCATCGCCACCGGGAACGGCGGTGGCCGCACCCGCAATCAGCTGATGGTGGACTTGTTGTTCGCACGCGGCACCGGAGCCGAAGTGGCGTCGGGTATTCCGGTGACGGTGAACCTCGTGCTCTCCGACGAAACGTTGCTGACCGGCGGGCACGAGGCAGCGCAGCTGCAGGGTTTCGGGCCGGTGCCGGCGGGGATTGCGCGGCAGCTGGTAGCCGACTCTCTGAAAGCGGATGCGGAGACGTCGTTGCAGCGGGTGGATGCCTGCCCGCAGTCAGGGGCGTTGACCGCGATGGAATCCCAATCTCGGACGTTCCCGAAAAGCCTGCGAAAGCTGATCGACCTCAGGGATCGCACGTGCCGCACCCCGTGGTGTGACGCCCCGATCCGGCACCACGACCACATCCGCTCACACGGCAAGTCTGGTGCCACCAGCGCGGACAACGGGTCCGGGCTCTGCGAGGCGTGCAACTACGCGAAAGAAGGCGACGGCTGGGCGGCCCGCCCAGTGCACAGACCCGGCCGCACCCACCTCATCGACCTCGGCACCCCGACCGGACACCACTACCGATCGGCGGCACCACCGTTGCCGGCCCCCGCGCGACAGTCGGAAGTCGAGGCGGTGCTGATCGCGCACTCGCGAGCGTCATGACTACGACGATGCAATCGGCAACCGCGGCCGAGACCAGCGGCCACAGGGACTTGCCGAATCAGCTTCGTGAACGCCCGGCAAGTGCCAGGCTTGATGCTATGGACAGCATCAACTCGATGGGTGATCGGTAATGGCCCGCCCGGTACGCGTCGTCGTGCTCGGCGCCGGCTCGTGGGGAACGACGGTGGCAGGTCTCGCCGCCCACAACACACCGACCCTGCTGTGGGCGCGGAACTCGGATACGGCCGACGAGATCAACAACGAGCACCGCAACTCTCGCTACCTCGGCGACCGCCCGCTCCCCGACTCCATGCGCTCCACAGCCGACGTGGTCGAAGCGGCCCGGGAAGCCGACGTTCTCGTGGTCGGGGTGCCGTCGCACGCGGTCCGCAGCACTCTCGCTCAGATCGCCAACGAGGTGCGGGCGTGGGTGCCGGTGCTGTCGCTGGCGAAGGGGCTGGAGCCGGGAACGCGGCTGCGTCCCACCGAGGTGATCGCCGAGTGCCTGCCCGGGCATCCGGTGGGGCTTCTCGCGGGCCCGAACATTGCGCGGGAGATCGTCGACGGACTTGCCGCGGCATCAGTCGTCGCCACCCAGGACGTCCGGGTGGCCACCGCGTTGCAGCCGTTGTTCGCGTCCGCCGTGTTCCGGGTGTATCGGAACACCGATGTGCTGGGCTGCGAACTCGGCGGCGTGCTGAAGAACATTGTGGCTATCGCGTCGGGCATGGCCGACGGACTGGACGTCGGCGACAACACGCGCGCAATGGTCCTGGCACGAGGGTTGGCCGAGATGACCCGGCTGGGTGAGGCGATGGGTGCGAACCCGCGGACGTTCGCGGGACTCACCGGGGTCGGAGACCTGATCGCCACCTGTATGAGCCCGAGTTCGCGCAACCGGCGCGTGGGCGAGTACATCGCCCGCGGCATGACGGTCGACGAGGCGGTCGCCAAGCTGGGGCAGGTGGCCGAGGGCGTGAAGACCGCCCCCACCGTGATGGAGCTGGCCCGCGACTACAACGTGGACATGCCCATCGCCGCCGAGGTCGAGGCTGTGGTCGCGGGGCGGCAGACGCCGGAAGGCGCCTATCGTGGCCTGCGGAAAGTCGCTGCCGGCGGAGAGCACGAGGTGGCGTGACCGCACAACTGCAACCGGCAGTAGCACTATCTAGACGTTTCTAAGCAATCTCCTAGAAAACTGGGGCAGACTCCTGAGTGGAGGCACTCCAGCAAGCAGCGTCGTGCGGGGACGTATGCGTGAGAGAAGTCAGCGATGAGTTCACCGACCTCGGTTGGTCCCGGAGACTCGTCGGCGCGCGCGTTCCCACTGTCACCCGCGCAAACGGGGATGTGGCTCGCGCAGCACGTCGACCCCACGGTTCCGGTGTCGGTCGCCCAGTACGTCGACATCCGCGGCGACCTCGACCGGAACGTCCTGACGTCGGCGTGTGTCCGAGCGGCGGCCGAGTTCGAGTCGTTCTTCCTGCAGATCTCCGAGGTCGACGAACAGCCGCTGCAATGGGTGGAACCGAGCCTGGACGCTCCCGTCGGCTACCTCGACTTCCGGGACACGCCGGACCCCGAGGTGTCGGCGCACGCATGGATGCGCACCGAGACCGCCGCTCCGATCGACATCCAGCGTGACCGCCTCACCGTCTCGTTCCTTCTCCACGTCGGACACGACCGCTACTTCTGGTATTCGCGCGCCCACCACATCGCGATGGACGGTTTCGGGTCCGTCACGATGCTCTACCGGATCGCCGCGCTCTACACCGCCGCGGTGCACGGACTGCCGCCACCCGCGAGCAGGCCCGTCGGTCTTCGGCGCCTCCACGAACTCGAGACCGACTACCGCAACTCCGCCCGCCGGGAGTCCGACCGGGACTACTGGACCGAGACGATGCGTGGTGTCACCCACGCAAGCACCCTCGCGCGTGGGTCCGCGCCGGCGACCGCGGGTTCCCGGGACGTCACCGGAACGTTGACCACCGACACCGTCGATCAACTCGAGAAATGCGCGGCAGCGCACGGCGTCAATCCTGCGACGCTCACCGTCTGCGCGGTCGCCGGCTATCTGGCGCGAATGACCGGCGAGGACGACGTCACGCTCAGCCTCCCGGTGTCGGCGCGCACGACGGCGGCGTTGCGTCGGTCCGGCGGGATGCTGTCCAATGTGGTGCCGCTGCGCATCACGTCCGCGGAGACGGGAATGATCGGCGATCTGGTGTCCCGCACGCGCCTCGTGATGTCGGGCGCCCTACGACATCAGCGGTACCGGCACGAGGACATCCGCGCAGACCTGGGACGCGCGCTGTCCGGGCCGCGACTGTTCGGCCCCGCCGTCAACATCATGCTGTTCCCCGAGGAGTTCGAACTCGGTTCGCTGCGGAGCCAATTGCATGTGCTGTCTTCGGGTCCGATCGAAGACCTCCTGGTGAACCTGTACCGGTACGGTCCCCGCGGACGCGTGCACCTCGATTTCAAGGCGAACCCGCGACTGTATTCGCAGGGCGAGCTGGAGGGGCATCACACGAGATTCCTGCGGTACTTCCGGCAGTTCCTCGACGCCGGTGCCGCCCACCCGATCGGTGAACTCCCGGTCCTCACGGAGAACGAAACCGTGGCGCTGGTCCCCTTCCACGGACCTCCCGACAGCGTGCCCGTCACGCTCGCCGACGTGTTCCGCGCTTCCGCCGCACAGCATCCGGACGCGCCCGCCGTCGTCAGCGCCGGCCGCGAGATCACCTACCGCGAACTCGACGGGCGATCGGATCGGGTCGCTGCATTGCTGGCACGGTCCGGCGTCGGGTCCGGCGACATCGTCGCGGTGGCTCTGCCTCGGTCCCCCGACTACGTCTGCGCGGTCTGGGCCGTCGCGAAGGCGGGGGCCGCATTTCTGCCGGTGGACCCGCATTATCCGGTCGCCCGCGTTCAGCACATGCTCGACGACTCCCGCGCGGCAGTCGGGTTGACCTGCGCGGAGTACGCGAACACATTGCCGGGCAGCACCGAGTGGCTACTTCTCGACGAGGCAGGAAGCTCGGGAGTCCACGATTTCCCCACGCCGACAATCCGACTCGACGACGCTGCCTACCTCATCTACACGTCCGGATCGACCGGAGTTCCCAAGGGAGTCGTGGTCACCCACCGCGGAATCGCCAATCTGGTCTCCGCGCAGCGCACCCGACTCGGCCTCGACAGCGCGGCGAGGGTTCTGCATGTCGCATCGCCGAGCTTCGACGCCTCCCTCTTCGAGATGCTGATGGCCTTCGGCTCCGGTGCTGCGCTCGTCCTCGCCCCACCCTCTACATTCAGTGGACCCCCTCTGGCGCAGCTGATGACCACCGAACGCGTCACCCACGCGGTGATCACCCCGTCGGTCCTGGTGTCGATGGAACCCGGCGAGGTCGGAGGTCTGCGCACCCTCGTCGTCGCCGGTGAGAAGTGTCCACCGGAGCTGTTGTCTCGGTGGGCCTCCCGATGCCGAATGATCGACGCGTACGGTCCGGCGGAGACCACCGTCATGGCGACCGCCAGCGAGCCCCTCGTCGAGCCCGGACCGGTCACCATCGGCCGGCCGATCGACGGAACGAGGGCCGTGGTCCTCGATCACCGGCTCCGCCCGGTCCCGGTCGGAGTGGTCGGCGAGTTGTACGTCGCGGGGACCGCCCTTGCCCGCGGGTACCACCGCAACGCCCGGCAGACGTCGGAACGGTTCGTCGCCGATCCGTTCGGACCACCGGGCACCCGCATGTACCGCACCGGCGACACGGTCCGCTGGACCCGCGACCACGACCTCGAGTACCTCGGGCGCAGCGACGAACAGGTGAACCTGCGGGGTCTGCGCGTCGAACCCGGCGAGATCGACGCGACACTCCGCCGTCATCCGGCGGTTCGATTCGCCGTCACCGTGATTCGATCGCAGGCGGCCGGCGATCAGCTCGTGTCGTATGTGGTGGGCGCCGACACCGTGACCGAGGCGGAGTTGCTGTCGTTCCTCACCGCCGAACTGCCCCCGCATCTCGTGCCGGCAGCCGTCGTGGTGCTCCCCCACATTCCGTTGACCCCGTCCGGCAAGCTGGACCGCACTGCTCTCCCCGAGCACGGCCTCCGGTCACGTTCCAAGTCCGCCCCCCACAGTGAGCGCGAACAGACACTCCATGCCCTCTACGCCGACATCCTCGGGACGTCCGATTTCGGTGTGGACGACTCGTTCTTCGCGCTCGGCGGCGACAGCATCATGGCGATCCAATTGGCCTCGCGGGCAAGGATTGCGGGAATCCCGTTCACTCCGCGCGATGTATTCGAGCAGCGAACGATCTCCCGACTCGGCCAAGTCGCAGGAAACGACGGCGACAGACCAGCCCTCGCGGAACTTCCCGGCGGCGGGATCGGCGACATGCCGCTCACCCCGGCCGCCCAATTCCTCCTCGACAGGGCCCGCGTCATCGATCGGTACGCACAGGCCGTGGTCCTCGAACTGCCACGCGCTATGGATCCCGACAAGCTGGACAGGGTGATCGGCGCCGTCGTCGATCGGCACGACGCACTGCGGGCGCGCCTCGTCCGCGGCTCGGACGGGACGGCATTTCTCTCCGTGAGTCCGGCAGGCGCACCGTTGCCGGCGGGCACGATCGTGCGGGTTCCGCTACCCGCCCACGCCGACCCGGCGCAGCGTACGCGGGACGAGCATGAGGCCGCGACCCGACGGTTGAATCCTGCTGCGGGCGTGATGATGCAGTGCGTCTGGCTCGATCCCGGGCCGGACGACACCACCCGCCGCGGGCGGCTCCTCATCGTCGCCCATCACCTGGTGATCGACGGGGTGTCATGGCGAATCCTGATCGGCGATCTCGCCGCAGCGTGGGTGCACGTGGAGGCGGGGGTACCGCCCACTCTGGCACCGATCGGCACCTCCCTGCGCCGGTGGTCGCACGGCCTGATCGAGGAGGCACAGCGGCCCGGCCGCAGGTCCGAGCTGTCGTTCTGGCGTGCGATGACCGCAGGCGAGGATTCGCCACTCGGCACCCGACCACTCGACGCGCGGCGTGACGTGAATTCCACCGTGGAGCGGATCCACACGGAAGCGTCTGCGGCCGTCACGCACTCGATGCTCACCGACCTCACGGCCGCCTTCCGGTGCGAGGTCAACGACGCACTGCTCACCGCGCTCACCCTCGCTCTCGCGCAGTGGCAACGCCGCCGTGGACGACCGGCCACCGCGCCGGTGATCCGGCTCGAGGGGCACGGCCGCGAGGAAGCGGTGCTCGCCGGCGCCGACCTCTCCCGCACAGTCGGGTGGTTCACCAGCATTTTCCCGATCCGCCTCGACCTCGGGGACGTCGATCTGGACGAGGCGTTCGCGGGCGGCCGCTCCGCGAGCGCCGCAATCAAATTGGTCAAAGAACAGTTGCGTGCGGTGCCCGACAAGGGCATCGGTTACGGGCTGTTGCAGTATCCGGAGGACGGCATCGGCCAGATCGCCTTCAACTATCTCGGTCGGCTCGATACCGCGGATACCGAACGCGATTGGCGCCCGGCGCGGGACGGCACGGCCATGTTTTCGTCGGCCGAACCGTCGATGCCGGCCACCGCGCTGATCGACATCACCGCCTTCGCCACCCACGGCGTCCTCGACGCCACCTTCGCATACCCGACTGGTGCGATTGCGTCCGAGGACGTGAAGGCGCTGGCCGATCTGTGGGAGCAGGCGCTGACAGCCCTCGCCGCGGTGGCGCGTTCTCCGCACGCCGGTGGGCTCACCCCGTCCGATCTGCCGCTCGTCGCGGTGGATCGTAACGACATCGACGAGTGGGAGCGGGACCATCCGGGTCTGCTCGACGTGTGGCCGCTGTCGCCGTTGCAGTCGGGCCTGCTGTTTCACGCGGCGCTCGCCGGCACGGGTGCCGATCCGTATGCGATGCAGGTGATCCTGGCCCTGTCCGGACACCTCGATCAGGATCGACTCCGGCGCGCGTGCATCGCAGTCCTCGCGGGGCATGCGAACCTGCGTACCGCATTCGTGCGCGACGGTCGCGGCGTCCCGGTGCAACTCGTGCTCGACGACGTGCCGCTGCGGTGGCGGCACGTCGACCTTATCGCCGACGACACGGCCGATGTTGCCGAGGAGATCCTGCTCGACGACCGCACCACCCGCTTCGAGATGTCTGCCCCACCGCTGATTCGGTTCACCCTGCTGACGCGAGGCCCGAACCGCACCGAACTGGCGATCACCGCCCACCACATCGTGCTGGACGGCTGGTCCATGCCGTTGCTGGTCCGCGAACTCTTCACCGCCTACCAACGCGTCGACGTCCGCACCGAGTCGCCGGATTCGAGCCCGTACCGCAACTTCCTGGAACGGCTGGCAGCGAGGGACACCGAGGCCTCGGTGCGGGCGTGGGCCGCGGCTCTCGAGGGCATCACCGAGGCCGCTGCCCCGGCCGAGCCCACCCCCGGCACGTCCGAGGCGGTGCTGGAGCTGAGCGAGGAGGACACCCGGTCGCTGACGGCCCGCGCGACCGAACTCGGCGTCACGCTGAGCACGATCGTGCAGGCAGCCTGGGGAATTGTCCTCGGGCAGGCGACCGCCCGGGACGACGTCGTGATCGGCGCAACCGTGTCCGGCAGGCCCGCGGACCTCGCAGGAGTGGAGAGTGCGGTGGGATTGTTCGTCAACACCGTGCCCGTGCGGATCCCGCTGGACCCCGATATCGACGCTGCCACACTGCTCACCCGCCTGCAGGCCGACCACGTGCACCTCCTCGACCATCACCATCTGGGCCTCGCGGACATCCAGCGGGCCGTCGGCGTGGCGCCGCTGTTCGACACACTGGTCGCGTTCGAGTCGTACCCCGTGGACCGCACCGCGCTGCCGGAACCTGTCGACGGACTCACACTGGACGGGGTCCGCGCACACGATGCGTCGCACTACGCCGTGACGCTCGCGGTGACGGTGTCCCGGACCTTGCGGCTGACCGCGAAGTGCAGGTCATTTCGCTACGACGGAAAAGCACTGCTCGCGCGGGCCGGCCGCGTCCTGGACTGGATCGGCAGGGATCCCTACCTGGAAATCGGCAAGTACGACCTTCTCGGCGAGGTGGAAAAGGAAAAAGTTCTGCACACCTGGAACGCGACGGACGCACCGGTGCCCTCGCAGACCCTGGTGGACCTGCTCGACGCGCAGGTCGAGCGCTCCCCCCGGGCCGTGGCGGTGGTCTTCGGCCCGGATCGACTGACGTACGCGGAGTTCGACGCACGGGTGAATCGGCTCGCCCGGTATCTCGTGGCGAAGGGCGTCGGACCGGAAACCGTCGTCGGTGTCGCGGTTCCCCGCTCGATCGAGCTTCTCGTCGCACTGCACGCGGTACTGAAGGCCGGCGGTGCGTACTTGCCCGTGGACCCCGAGCACCCGCTCGGGCGCACCGCACTCGTCATCGACTCGGCCGCACCCGCGCTGGTCCTCATGTCCGGTTCCCGGAATCGCGCGGTCCCGGACGGAGTCGCCGTCGTGGATCTCGACCTGCTGGACGTCACCGGGTACGACCCGCGACAGATCACGGATTCCGAGAGACGCGCACCGCTACATCCGGCGAACGCCGCGTATGTCATCTACACGTCCGGTTCGACCGGCCGACCCAAGGGCGTGACGGTGACCCACGAGATGATGGTGAACCAGTTCCGCTGGGCGCAGACGCTGACGCCGCTCGACGGTTCCGATTCGGTACTGCACAAGACGCCTCTCACGTTCGACATTTCCGCGTGGGAACTGCTGTGGCCCTTGCACACCGGCGCACGGGTGGTGATCACCGAACCCAGCGGCCACCGCGACCCCCGCTACCTTGCGCGGATCGTCGCACAGGAGTCGATCACAACTCTTCACGTCGTACCGTCGATGCTCGACGCCTTCCTGGACCAGTGCGGGTCGCGGGCACTCTCGACCCTGCGCCGCGTGTACTCGGCGGGTGAACCGCTGTCCGTGGCGACGGCATCGCGATTCGAGGAACGCTGCCCCGCCGCGCTGTTCAACTGGTACGGCCCCTGTGAGGCGGCCGCGGCGACCTCGCAGCCGGTGGACGGCAACGAGTTCGGCAGTTCGGTCGCCATTGGCCGTCCCATTTACAACATACGTACGTATGTACTCGATAGCCGACTCCGACCGGTGCCGGTCGGGACGAAGGGCGAGTTGTACCTTGCCGGTGCGTACTTGGCGCGCGGGTATGCCGGACGTCCCGACCTGACCGCCGGACGCTTCGTCGCCGATCCCTTCGGCGGACCGGGCGGGCGGATGTACCGCACCGGCGACGGGGTGCGGTGGAACGAGGCGGGCAGGCTCGAGTATCTCGGGCGCACCGACTTCCAGATCAAGCTCCGCGGCCAACGCATCGAACCCGGCGAGATCGAGTCCGCACTCACGTCCGACCCGGCGGTGACACACGCAGCAGTCACGGTGCACCGTGACCCGACGGCGGGAGATCGGCTGATCGCCTATGTCGTGACTGCGGACGGTGTGCCGCCGGACGAGAGCCGGATCGTCGACCGCCTCGCCGGTCTGCTCCCGGCCTACATGATTCCCTCCGCCGTCGTTCCGCTCCCGGCACTGCCACTCACGGCCAGTGGAAAGCTGGATCGCGCCGCCCTACCGGTACCGGCCTCCGCGAGGTCCGCATCCGATCCGCCCGCCACCCCCACCGAGGACGTGGTCGCGTTCGTGTTCGCGGAGGTGACCGGCACCGGTCGGGTGGGCAGGACCGACAAGTTCTTTGCGGCGGGCGGAAACTCGCTGACCGCGGCGCAGGCCGTCGCCCGCGTCGGAGCGGCGCTGGGAACCTCCGTCGGCATCCGCGAACTGTTCGACCACCCGACCGTCGCGGAACTGTCGGAGTATCTCGCGAAACGAACGCACGAGACCGAGCAGGCGCCCCTGGTCCGCCACGCCCCGGCCGCCCACGTGCCGCTGTCCCTCGCCCAGCAGCGTGTGTGGTTCCTGAACCTTCTCGACGGACGCTCGGCCACCGACAGCATTCCCGTCGCGCTCCGCCTCACCGGCACGCTCGACGAATCGGCACTGTGTGCGGCGGTGGGTGACGTGATCGAACGGCACGAACCCCTGCGGACCGTCTATCCCGAGCACGACGGGGTCCCCTGCCAACACGTTCTCTCCGCCTCCGCCGTGCCGCCGTGCACGGTGCGGAGAACGACGGACCCGCTCGGCCGGGTACGCGACCTGCTGTCGGAGGGATTCGACCTCACCGCCGAACCCCCGGTTCGCTTCGAACTTCTCGCGGTCAGCGCCGACGAGTGGGTGCTGGCCCTCGTCGTCCATCACATCAGTGCCGACGGGTTCTCGCTGGGACCGCTCGCCCGGGATGTGATGGCGGCGTATCGCGCTCGGGCGCACGGTGACTCTCCGGTCTGGACGCCCCTCCCCGTCCGGTACGCGGACTACGCCCTCTGGCAGCGTGACCTGCAGGACGGGCAGCGGGGACTGGCGTATTGGACGCAGACCCTGTCCGGGTTGCCCGAGCTGCTCCCCCTACCGTTCGACCGCGCGCGCCCGCCCGTCGCGACACACCGCGGCGCGAACGTCGAGTTCAGTCTCGACACCGAGATTCACCGGCGGATCCGTGCTCTCGCGCGCACTCACGACGCCACTCCGTTCATGGTGGTGCACGCGGCGCTGGCCGTCCTCGCGGCCAGACTCGGCGACATGTCGGACATCGTCGTCGGCACGCCGATCGCGGGACGCGGGCCCCGCGCAGTCGACGACCTCGTCGGGATGTTCGTCAACACACTGGTGCTTCGGACAGACGTCCCGCTGCACGCCACGTTCGCCGACACACTCACCCGCGTGCGGGACGTCGATCTCGCCGCGTACTCCCACGCGGACGTCTCGTTCGAGGAAGTCGTGGAGGCGGTCGCACCCGCCCGGTCCCGCAGTCGCAATCCGCTGTTCCAGCTGGCGCTCGCCTATCACAACACGGTGCCGGTCGTGATCGACCTGCCGGAGGTCTCCGCCGAAATCGTCGAGATCGAGACGCACACCGCGAAATTCGACCTCCAGCTCACGGTCACCGAATCCGTCGACGACGCAAGCGGCCCGGGACCACTGTCGTGCGTCTTCACGTACGCCACCGATCTGTTCGACGACGCCACGGTCTCGGGATTCGCAGACCGGTTCCAGCGTATTCTGCGGGCCGCGCTCGCACACCCGACCGTCGTGATCGGCGACATCGACCTCCTCGACCGCGAGGAGAAACAGGCACGGCACGACGGCCCGCCGTCGTTGCCGCAACGGACACTTCCCGACCTGCTCTCCGCGGCAGTCGCATCGAATCCGGACGGGCCTGCGCTGACGTCGGACGGCCGGTCGATGACGTATCGCGAACTCGACGCCGAGTCGAATCGGCTCGCCCGCGCCCTGATGCGGCGCGGGGTGGGACCCGAGTCACTCGTGGCCCTCGGCGTACCGCGCTCCGTCCTGTCCGTCGTCTCCGTGTGGGCCGTCGCGAAGACGGGTGCCGCCTTCGTGCCCGTCGACCCGCACTACCCCACCGCGCGGGTCCAGTATCTGATGGACGACTCCGGCGCCGCCTTCGGACTGACCACCGTTGCGGATCGCGAGGCCCTGCCGGACGGTACGGACTGGCTGTTGCTCGACGACCCGGACTTCCGAACCGAATGTCGCGGTTACTCTTCGGCCCCGGTCACCGATGCCGACCGTGCGCGGCCGCTGGATGCGCGCCACCCCGCGTACGTGGTCTATACGTCCGGCTCGACGGGAAACCCCAAGGGAGTGGTGGTGACCCACACCGGTCTCGCCGACTTCACGGCGGAACAGCGGGAACGGTATTCGGTGACGGCGTCGTCGCGCACGCTGCACGCTTCGTCTCCCAGCTTCGACGGCGCGGTGCTGGAGATCCTGCTCGCGCTCGGTGCGGGCGCCTGCATGGTGCTCGCACCACCGACGGTCCAGGGCGACGATCAACTCACGGACCTGCTGGCCCGCGAGCGGGTCAGCCACGTGTTCAGTACGCCGACGGTTCTGGCGACGGTCGACCCGCGCGGCCTGCACGACCTGAGGGTCGCCGTGCTGGGCGGCGAACCCTGCCCATCGCAACTCATGGCGGTGTGGGCGCAGCAGCAGATCGCTGTCTACAACGGATATGGACCGACCGAGACGACGGTCATGACGAGTATCAGTGATCCCTTGGCGGCCGGCGGGCCGGTCACCATCGGCCGTCCTGTCCGCGGTGCCGCCGTACTCCTGCTGGATTCACGTCTGCACCCGGTTCCGACTGGAGTCGCCGGCGAACTCTACATCTGCGGGCCGGGTGTAGCCCGCGGCTACCATCGCAGGCCCGCGCTGACCGTCGCACGCTTCGTCGCCTCCCCGTTCGGCACCTCCGGAGAGCTGATGTACCGGACGGGCGACGTCGGCCGCTGGCGCCGAGACGGGTCGATCGAGTACCTGTACCGCAACGACTCGCAGATCGAACTGCGCGGCGTCCGAATCGAACTCGGCGAGATCGACGCGACCCTCCTCACCCATCCGGCCGTGAGATTCGCGGCGACGGATGTGCGTGAACTGCGGGACGGCGTCGACGCACTCGTGTCGTACGTCCTCCCGGCACGCAGCGAGACGATCGATCCGGATCAACTGATCCGCTATGCGGCGACGCGCCTGCCGACGCCGCTGGTGCCCGCGATCGTGCTCGTTCTGGACGCCGTACCGCTCACCGTCAATGGGAAACTGGACCGCTCGGCGCTGCCCGACCCTGTTCCCGCGGCGACCGAGTTCGAGGCCCCGCACACGCCCGCCGAACGGGTGGTGGCCACAGTGTTCGCCGAGGTGCTCGGAATCGACCTCGTGGGGCGGGACGAGAACTTCTTCGCCCTGGGCGGTAGTTCCCTGTCCGCCACCCGTGCCGCGTCCCGAATCGGTGCCGCACTGGAGACGACGGTGCCGGTGCGCGCACTGTTCGACACGCCGACGGTCTCGGCGCTCGCGGCGTTCGTCACCGAGCGGACCGACGGCGCGACGCACGTCGCCCTGACCGTGCGTCCACGCCCGGCCCGCGTGCCGCTGTCGCCGGCGCAGCAACGACTGTGGTTCCTCGCCCGCCTCGCCCCCGGCTCCCCCGAATACAACATCCCGATGGCGTTGCGGCTGAGCGGGACACTCGATGTCGCCGCTCTCACCGCGGCCGTCGCGGACGTGGTCGGCCGTCACGAACCGCTGCGCACCCTGTATCCCGACACTGACGGCGTCGCGTACCAGCAGTTGGTCCCGGTGTCGCGGGCCGCTCCCACTCTCCGGCCGATACCCGTGTCCCACGGTGACGTTGCCGCGCGGGTTGCGACGTTCGCGTCGAAGGGTTTCGCCCTGGGCGCTGAACCGCCGATACGTGCCAGGCTGTTCGCCCCGGCCCCCGACGAGTGGGTGCTCGCGGTCATGGTCCATCACATCAGCACGGACGGATTCTCGGTGCCGCTGCTCGTCCGCGATCTGATGACCGCCTACGTGGCGCGGGTCTCGGGCGAGGCGCCGCGGTGGGCCGATCTTCCCGTCCAGTACACGGACTACACCCTGTGGCAGCACGAGCTGCTGGGCGACCGCGACGACCCACAGTCCGTTGCCGCGCAGCAACTGTCTTATTGGAAAGACACGTTGACGGGTGCGCCGGAACAGCTGTCCCTTCCCGCAGACCGGCCACATCCCGCCATCGCGTCGCACCGCGGCGGCACAGTCGAATTCGCGCTCGACGACGAGCTCTACCGTGCGGTCGAGCACACCGCGACGGCCCGGGCCGTCACCCCGTTCATGGTCGTGCACGCGGTGTTCGCGGTGCTGCTCGCGAGGCTCAGCGGGTCCACCGACATCGTGATCGGCACTCCCGTCGCGGGACGCGGGGATCAGGCCCTCGACGAACTGGTAGGCATGTTCGTCAACAACCTGGTCCTGCGCACCGAGGTGATTCCCGCGGAAAGCTTCGCGGAACTGCTCGGCCGCGTGCGGGAGGACGACCTGGACGCGTTCGCGCACTCCACCGTTCCGTTCGAGACCGTGGTCGAGGTGCTCGATCCCGCCCGGTCACGCGCACGCAATCCGCTGTTCCAGGTGGCCCTGGCGTTTCAGAACCTCGACCACACCCCGCTCACCCTGCCCGGACTGCGGGTGTCGGCGATGACTCCCCCTACCCGGTCGGCCCGATTCGACCTGCAACTCACCGTGACCGCCGATCCGGACCCGACGACGGAACACACCCGGCGTGCGGCGGTGTTCACGTACGCCACCGATCTGTTCGACCACCACACGGTCGCGGACATCGGCGAACGTTTCGTCCGGACGTTGAACGAGGCGGTCACACAACCGGATACGGCCGTCGGCGACCTCGCCCTCCTCGATCCGGACCCGGACGTCCCCACCGCGGCGCCGTCCTCCGGTGCGACCCTCGTCGATCTGTTCGAGCGGCAGGTCGCCACGTCGCCCGATGCGACCGCCGTCGTCTCCGGCGACCGGGCACTCACCTACCGTGAACTCGACGAGCAGGTCAATCGACTGGCGCGGCACCTGATCGGCGCCGGCGTCGGCCCGGAGTCCATGGTGGGATTGGCGATTCGCCGCTCCGTCGACCTCCTCGTCGGAATGTATGCCGTCGCGAAGGCGGGAGCAGCGTACGTGCCGATCGACCCCGATCAGCCCGCGCAGCGCAATGCCCAGGTCATCCGGTCCTCGGACGCATGTGTGGTCCTCACCACCGAGCGCGATCGGTTCGACCTCTCCGACGTCCTGCCCGCGGAGACACAGCTCTTCGTCGTCGACCGTGTGGACCTCTCCGGTGTCGATCCGTCGCCGATCTCCGACCTCGACCGTCACGCTCCCCTGCGGGCGCAGCACCCCGCGTACGTGATCCACACGTCGGGATCGACGGGCACCCCCAAAGGTGTCGTCGTGACCCATGCGGCCGTCGTCAGCTTCCTGCGCTGGCGCCAGGACACCGACCCGCTCGGCGCGGACGACACGGTGATGCTCAAGTTGCAGTACACGTTCGACGCGTCGGTCCGCGAGTTCTGGTGGCCGCTGATCGCCGGTGCGCGGCTGGTGATCTCTCGACCGGACGGCCACCGCGACCCGCGACATCTCGCCGAGCTGATCGGACGGCACCGGGTGACCGCAGGATACTTCCTTCCCCTGATGCTGGCCGAGATCCTGGCGATCCCCGACGCGGACCTGACGTCACTGCGACAGGTGTCCTGCGGCGGGGAGGTCCTGCCGCCCGGTACGGCACACAGTTTCCACGCGCGGTGCCCGGGTGCCGTGCTGTACAACGAATACGGTCCGACCGAGACGGCGGTCGCCGTGACCCGTACGGTCGTCGGCACCGTGGACGCGACCGTCCCGATCGGCGTGCCGCAGAACGGCGTCGGCGTGCTCGTGCTGGATTCGCGGCTGCATCCGGTGCCCGTCGGCGTTCCGGGTGAGCTCTACCTCGCTGGCGCCCAGTTGGCGCGCGGCTATCTCGGGCGGCCGGGGGTGACGGCCTCCCGATTCCCGGCGAATCCGTGGGGATCGCCCGGTCAGCGGATGTACCGGACCGGCGACGTGGTGAGTCGTCGGAGGGACGGCACGATCGACTACCTCGGCCGGCGCGATCTCCAGGTGAAGATCCGCGGCCAGCGCGTCGAACTCGAGGAGATCGAGACGGCGCTGCGACGCCATGCCGCCGTCGCGCACTCCGCGGCGGCCGTGTACGAATCGCCCGGCACCGGCGTCCGGCTGGTCGGCTACGTCGTGCCGCGTCCGGGCATGGCGGTGGACACCCGTGCCGTGTCGGCGGAACTGGCGCTACGACTGCCCCGGTACATGGTGCCCAACCAGATCGTCGTGCTGGGGGCGCTACCGTCGACACCCCACGGCAAGCTGGATCGACGAGCGCTTCCCGATCCGGGCGTGCCACGGGCGCAGCGGTTCCGTCCCCCGACGACCCGCACCGAGAAACTGGTCACCGCGGTGTTCGCGGACGTCCTCGGCACAGGCCTGGTGGGGCTGGACGACAACTTCTTCGAATTGGGCGGCAACTCCCTGTCCGCGACCAGGGCGGCGTCACGACTGCACGCCACGACTCGGGTCGACGTCCGGCTCGAATGGTTCTTCGCCGACGCGACCGCGGAGAGCATCGCCGCGAGAATCTCGTCGAGTTTCGCCGCGGCCTCCGACACCGCCGCCGCGCTGGGTGTGCTGCTGCCGCTGCATCCGGACGGCGGACGGCAGCCGCTCTTCTGCATACATCCGGCCATCGGGCTGGCCTGGTGCTATTCGGGATTGAGTGCGCATCTCGGCCCTGGCCGCCCCGTCTGGGGTGTCCAGTCCCCCGCCGTGACCGTGCCCGGCGAACGGTTCACGTCGATCACACAGCGGGCCCACCGATACGTGGAGGAGATACGCCATGTGCAGCCGCGGGGGCCGTACCACCTGCTCGGGTACTCGGTGGGTGGCGTCATCGCGCACGCGATGGCCGTCGAGTTGCGGTCGCGCGGCGAGAAGGTCGGCGCGCTCGCGATGATCGACAGCTACGCGTCGGCGGAGCGGGACACCCCGGCACCGACACTGCCGGAACTTCTCACGGAATTCGGCGACGGGGCATCGGAGCAGCTCGGGCCGGAGCAGCTGGCCCGGCTGTACGAGGACTACGTCGACGTCGTCGACGCCGCCGCCGACTTCGTGCCGGGACACTTCGACGGCAGCCTGGTGTTCTTCGGCGCGGCCGGGGACGGATCCCAGCCTGTGCCGGCGAGCGTGACGTGGCGGCCGTGGATCGGTGGGGACGTGATCGCCCACACCGTCGACCACCCACACGCGCGGATGACCGACCCGGAGGCGCTGGCCGTCATCGGACCGATACTGGCCGAATACCTCGCGGGCGCCTCAGCCACCGACGGGACGGAGAATCCACCAGGCACCCAGCGCGAGACAGCTCAGCGTCACGAGTAGGGACAGCCCTACCCAGACGATGCCGGGAACGCGGGTGAGTCGCGCCAGCTGATCCGCGTCCGACTCCGGGGCTGCGCCGCGGGCGCGTTGCCGCTGCAGTTCGAGGACCGGGCGCGGCGCGGCGACGAGCATGAACAGGGTGATCAGATACGCCGCGGCCACCTGCTGGTCCTGCGTACCGAACCACACGAGTCCGAACAGGAGCGCCCCGACCACCGTGAGGGAGAACAACCCGTACAGGTTCCGGACGAGGATCAGCATGGCCGCGAGAGCCACGACACCGATCCACAGCACCGCGACCGCGTGCTGCGTGCCCAGCACCCAGGCCGCGCCGAGCCCCAGAACGGCGGGACCCACGTAGCCGGCGAACGTCATGAGGACCACACCCAGCCCGGTCGGTTTGCCGGACGAGATGGCCACACCGGACGTGTCCGAGTGCAGCCGCACCCCCTTCAGCGTTCGCCCGAACAGCAGGGCGACCACCAGATGGGCGCCCTCGTGCACGATGGTCACCACATTGCGGGTGAGTCGCCAGGCGTGCGGTTCGAGGACGAGTATCACCGCGACCACCGCCGTGACCTGAACGATCCAGGGGTCCGGCGCGGGGCTGACGGCGCTCATGCGCTCCCACAACGATTGCATTCCATTCATCGGCGCCGAGTGTACGGCGACCGGCCGATCGCTCACCCCGGCACTCGACAGGACAATCTTCGGCAATCTAGGCAAATCCGTAGAGAGAGCTAGATTCTGCTAGTCGTTCTGCGCGCGCAGGTACTTGCCGAAGTGCGGCACGGTGAATCCGATCGACCCGCGCTCGGCCGAGTAGATCAGGCCCTTCTTGATCAGCCCGTCCCGCGCCGGTGACAGCGACGCGGGTTTGCGGCCGAGCTCGGAGGCGATCGCCGACGTGGCGACCGGTCCGTCGTCCCCGGAGAGGTCGGCCATCGCCCGCATGTACTCCCGCTCGGCCGGCGTCGCGCGCTCGTACCGTGATCCGAAGAACCCGACCGCGAGTTCCTCCTCCGCGGTCGGCGCGGCGACCCGCACGTCCTCCTCGGTGATCGGGCTGGCCGCGGCCACGTCCCACGTCGCCTTGCCGTAGGCCTGGACGAAATAGGGGTAGCCGTCGGCGGCGGCGTACAACGCGTCGAGCGCCTCGTCCGTGAACTTCACGTCCTCCCGCTCGGCGGGCGCGATCAATGCCCGGTCGGCGGACACCCGGTCCAGCCGGTCGATGCGGTGGTAGCTGAACAGCCGCTCCGAGTAGCTCTTGGACGCCGAGAGCACCGCGGGCAGGTGCGGCAGTCCGGCTCCGACCACGATCAGCGGCGCCGCGTCCTGGCTGAGCTCGTGGCAGGCCCCGCACACCGCCGAGACGTCCGCGGCGCCGAGGTCCTGCATCTCGTCGATGAACAGCGCGATCCCGACCCCGACGTCGCGGGCCAGGGACGACGCGTCGAGCAGCAGTTCCACCAGGTCGATCTCGATGTCCCCGGAATCGGCGCGACCCTTCACCGCGGGGGCGTCGATGCCGGGCTGCCACCGCTCCCGCATGCCCTTGTCGGCCGTCGCACGCAGGGCGAACGATTTCAGGACGCCGAGGAACTCCTCCACCCGGTCGGGGTCGCGATGCGAGCCCGCGATCTCCCGAACCGCCATGTGCAGCGCCGACGACAGCGGCCTCCGCAGATCCTGATCCGGGCGGGCCTCGATCTTCCCCGTTCCCCACCGCCGCGAGATGGCGGCCGACCGCAGGTGGTTCAGCAGGACCGTCTTCCCCACGCCGCGCAGACCTGTCAGCATCACACTGCGTTCCGGTCGAGCGCGCGAGATCCGCTCGAGCACCACGTCGAACGCGTCGAGCTGCCTGGTTCGTCCCGCGAGCTCCGGCGGGCGTTGCCCCGCGCCGGGCGCATAGGGGTTACGGACAGGGTCCATGGCCACGAAGGTAACAACCTCTGTTGCCGAATCTGCGCTCATCTAGCGCGTGTCCTAGATCCCGCTATGAAGTCGTAGCCGGGGTGGTGACTTCCGCACCCTGCGGTGCCTATCGACGATCGCGCGTTCCCCCGAGGCTGGATGCAGCCGCAGGAACAGGGAGAACACCATGATCGAGTTGGACGCCAGAGCCGAGTTGGAACGACTCGCGCCGTACGCCGCGACGGGCGACGAAGACGCCGTCGAAGAGGTTCTCCGCATCGCGCACCCGCTCGTGCACCGCTACTGCACGAGCCGGCTCGAGTCGGTGGATCATCCGCACGCCACCGCGGACGACGTCACCCAGGACGTGTGCCTCGCGTTGATGAGCGCCCTGCGGACGTACGAGAACCAGGGGAAGTCGTTGCTGTCGTTCATCTTCGGCATCGCAGCGCACAAGGTGTCCGAC
Source organism: Rhodococcus sp. NPDC127593 (assembly GCF_042671975.1). Lineage (NCBI taxonomy): Bacteria > Bacillati > Actinomycetota > Actinomycetes > Mycobacteriales > Nocardiaceae > Rhodococcus > Rhodococcus sp. NPDC127593. The sequence continues at coordinate 60,748 of NZ_JBHXWI010000041.1, forward strand.
GCGCGGCGCCGCGCCACCCGGTTGTCGGCACCGACCACCGCGCGCGGCGCTGCCGCACATCACGTGGTGGACGTCGAGGACGGCCCCGAGCATCACGTCCTGCGCCGCGAACTGCGCGGCGAGATGGGGCAGCTCGTCGAGACCCTTCCGGTCCGGCACCAGCAGATCCTCTTCATGCGCGTCATCGTGGGAATGTCGGCCGAGCAGACCGCACGGGTCCTGGACACCACGCCGGGCGCCGTCCGCGTCGCCCAGCACCGGGCACTGAGCCACCTGCGGGCGAGGATCGGGCACGGGCCTGCCCGCTGAGAGTTCCCGCCCCGTCGTTGCCAACTGCGGGGCCGAGTGGTCCGATGGATTCATGAGCGCACCCGACACAGTCCTGGTCGCGATCGGAACGAAGAAGGGCCTGTGGCTGGCCACCAGCCGCGACCGCGCCACCTGGTCGCTGGCTGGCCCGCACTTCCTGATGAACGAGATTCCGAGTATCGGGATCGACACGCGGAGTGGGCGCACCCGGATTCTGGTCGGGGTCCGGTCCGAGCACTGGGGTCCCACCGTCGCACACTCCGACGACCTGGGTGCCACCTGGACCGAACCGGACGACGGCGCCATCCGCTTCGGCGACGGAGACGGCGCCGCGCTCGAGCGGGTGTGGCAGCTCCGGCCCGACACGGACGACCGTCCGGGCGTCGTGTGGGCGGGGTGCGAACCCATCTCGGTGTGGCGGTCGGCCGACGGCGGCGAGCATTTCGACCTCGAACGCGGACTGTGGGACCATCCGCACCGGCCGGAGTGGGGAGCCGGATACGGCGGCGCCGCAGCACATTCCGTCGTACCTCATCCACGGGACGAGAACACGGTGCACGTCGCGATGAGCACCGGCGGTGTCTACCGCACCACGGACGGGGGCGCGACCTGGGAGCCGCGCAACACCGGGATCACGGCGTACTTCCTGCCCGACCCGAACCCGGAGTTCGGCCAGTGCGTCCACAAGATCGCCCGCGACGCCGTCACCCCCGACCGGCTGTACGCCCAGAACCATCACGGCGTCTACCGCTCCGACGACAGCGGCGACACGTGGAAATCGATCGCGGACGGGCTGCCGACGGACTTCGGGTTCGTGATGCTCACCCACCCCCGCCGCGAGGGAACCATCTGGGTCGTTCCGATCGAGGCGGACGGCAAACGGATCCCACCCGACGGCCGGTTGGCCGTCTACCGGAGCGAGGACGCCGGGAACAGCTGGACCCGCCTCGACAGCGGGCTGCCGGAACGCGACTACAACGTGGTGCTCCGCGACGCCGCCGCAGTGGACACCGGAGACCCGGTCGGCGTGTATTTCGGCACGCGCGGCGGCGAGGTCTACGGGAGCGCCGACGAGGGCGCCTCGTTCGGCACGGTCGCGGCGCACCTGCCCGACGTCCTGTGTGTGCGGGCCGCGGCGATCGGATCATGAGCGAGGGCGTGGGCGTGACCGTGCGGGTTCCGCGGGCACTGGCGTCGATCGTCGGCGGGGAACGGTCCGTGCACGTACCCCTCGACTCCGCCTCGACGGTGTCCCACGTGCTCGACGTCCTCGCGGGCGAGTTCCCGATTCTCGGCCGCCGGATTCGCGACGAGACCGGCGCCCTGCGGCGGTACGTCAACGTCTACGTGGACGGCGAGGACGTCCGGCTCCTCGGCGGCGTCGGCACCGAGGTGACGCCCGGGCAGGAACTGCAGATCCTGCAGTCCGTGGCCGGCGGCTGAGCGCGCTATTCGACCAGCTCCATCGCCACTGCCCGGGTAGGGGCTCCGTCGCCGGCCTCCAGGGCGATCGGCAGGAGGCTGACGAGCGGGTCGGGGAAGTCGATCCGGTCGAGCCGGCACAGATTCTCGCCGATCACTCCGCCGGCGTCCGCGATCAGATGGTGAACCGGGTATCCGGCGTCGGCGTGTTCCCCGTCCGGTGTCTCGTCGATGCTCGGGGCATCGAGGCAGAACGTCCGCACCCCCCGGTCGAGCAGCAGTGCGCACGCCGCGGGGTCCAGGAACGGATGCGAGTAGTAGGCATCCGTGCCGTAGTGGCGAGACCACCCGGTATGGAACACGGCGATGTCGCCCGGCCCGACGTCGTCCGCCCGGGACGTGATCAGTTCGCGGGTAATCCGCTGCCGCGCAACGAGCTCGCGCAGGTCGAACACGACGCCTCGGCCGACGAACAGCTCCAGTGCCAGCCGTTCGACGGTCGCGGCCCCCGCCTTCAGATGCGCCGGGGCGTCGACGTGCGTCCCGGACTGCGAACCGATCCTGACGTCCAGCACGTTGTAGCCGTCGCGCTCGAGGGTGCAGTGCCGGATCAGCGTCGGCACCGGATCGCCGGGATACACCTGCATCCCCGGCCCGATGGTGTGTGACAGATCCACGATTCTCCGCACGTGTGGCATCGCTCGATTGTCCGGCCTCGGGGTCACCCGTACCGCGATATGCTCGATGACGAGCGAAGAGGTGGTGGAATGACCGATTTTGACCCGCTCGCCACCCAGCGTGAGTCGGTGTCGAAAACCCTCACCGCCGAGCTGTCCGCAGTCGGTCTCGAGGACGCCAGGGAGATCGGGCACGGTGGGTTCGGGGTGGTCTATCGGTGTGCGCAACCGGAACTCGACCGAACCGTGGCGGTCAAGGTCCTCACCGCGGCGCTCGATGCGGAGAACCTCGAGCGGTTCCTGCGGGAGCAGCGCGCCATGGGCCGGCTGAGCGGCCACCCGCACATCGTCAACATCATGCAGGTCGGAACGACCGACACCGGCCGGCCGTACATCGTGATGCAGTTCCATCCCCACGATTCGCTGGACGCGCAGATCCGCAGGCGCGGGCCCATCCCCTGGAGCGACGCCGCGCGTATCGGGGTGAAACTCGCCGGTGCACTCGAAACCGCGCACCGGGTGGGCATCCTTCACCGGGACGTCAAACCGGGAAACATCCTGCTCACGGAGTACGGCGAACCGCAGCTCACCGATTTCGGGATCGCGCGGATGTCGGGGGCGTTCGAAACGACGGCGGGCACGGTCACCGGCTCCCCCGCATTCACCGCCCCCGAGGTGCTGTCGGGGCGGACCCCGACCGCCGCCTCCGACGTGTACAGCCTCGGCGCGACCCTGTTCAGTGCGATCACCGGGCACGCGGCCTTCGAACGGCACAACGGCGAGGAGGTGATCGCGCAGTTCCTGCGCATCACCACCCAACCCGTCCCGGACCTGCGGAGCGAGGGTTTCCCCGAGGACCTCAGCGCCGTGATCCAGCGGGCGATGTCCGGTAAACCGGAGGATCGCCCCGCGTCCGCCGCCGCGTTCGGAGACGAACTGCGGGAGGTCGAACGCCACCACGGATTGGCCGTGGACGAGATGGCGATGCCCGTCGACGCCGGGGTCCACCACCTCGAGGATTCCGCACCCGGAGCGGTCTCGACCATCTCCGGACCGTTCCGGACCTCCACGACGGGACGGGCGCGATACGCGTCGACGCCGCCGCCCGCGCCGGCCACCCGGTTCCGGCCGCCCGCCGCGACCCGGCAGCTCGTCGAGCGGAACCGGTTGATCGACCTGCTGCGGGCCGGACGCCGACGCCTGTTGACCGTCATCCACGGCCCCACCGGATTCGGCAAGAGCACCCTGGCAGCCCAGTGGCGGAACGTCCTCGCCGACGAGGGTGTGGCAGTCGCATGGCTCACCGTCGACAGCGACGACGACAACGTGGTCTGGTTCGTCGCACACCTCATCGAGGCGATCCGCCGCGTGCGTCCCAACCTGGCCAAGGAACTCGGCCAGGTTCTCGAAGAGCACGACGACGAGGCCGAACGCTACGTGCTCACCTCGCTCGTCAATCAGATCCACGAGAGCGGCGAACGGATCGCCCTGATCATCGACGACTGGCAGCGCGTGTCCGAGCCCGCGACGATCGCCGCCCTGGAGTTCCTCCTCGACAACGGGTGTCACCACCTGCAGGTCGTGGTAACGAGCCGAACCAGGGCCGGGTTGCCGATGAGCCGCATGCGCGTCAAGGACGAACTCGTCGAAATCGACTACTCCGAACTGCGTTTCGACGATTCCGAAGCCCGGTCGTTCCTCGTCGACCTCGGTGGCCTGCCCCTCGACAGCGAGGACGTGACCGAACTCCGCGAATCCACCGATGGGTGGGTGGCGGCCCTCCAACTGGCGTCGCTGTCGCTGCGCGGGCGAGCGGACCCATCCGAGCTGATCGCCGGACTGTCCGGCCGCCACCACGCGATCGGCGAATTTCTCGCCGAGAACGTCCTCGACACCCTCGAACCCGAGATGCTCGACTTCCTGCTGGCCACCTCGATCACGGAACGCACGTGCGGCAGCCTCGCCGGCGCCCTCGCAGACACCGCGCGTGGGCAGGCGATGCTCGAGGCCGCCGAGGACCGGGACCTGTTCCTGCGCCACATCGACGACGAGCGAACGTGGTTCCGCTACCACACCCTGTTCGCCGAGTTCCTGCGCCGCCGGCTCGAACGCGACCAACCCGACCGCGTCCGGGAACTGCACCGCGTCGCGTCCCGATGGTTCTGCGACCACAGCCTGCTCCGCGAGGCCGTCGACCACGCCATCGCCGGCGGCGAGGAGCAACGCGCCGTGGAACTCGTCGAAGCCGACGGACTGATATTGCTCGAGCAGTCCCAGGCGGCGACGTTGTCCGCGGTAGTCGACAAGCTGCCACCGATTCTCGTCGCCGCAAGCGCCCGGCTGCAGGTCACGACGGCGTGGGCGCACGCGATGGCGAACCGGACCATGGCCGCCGAACGCGCGCTCGAGCGAGCCGAATGGGCACTCGACCACAGCGGCGCGAGCGCGAGCGACACGGCGGATCTGCGGGCGGAGGCGGGCGTCGTCCGTGCGGTGGCCGAACTGCGCAACGACCGCAGCGGCCGGATCGACGAACTCGCCGCCGACTGTCTGGCGCGGCCGGAGGCCATGGCCCCATGGGTGGTGTGCGCCGCTTTCAACGTCACGACGTTCGCCGCCGTGTACCGCTTCGACTTCGCGGAGGTTCGCAGGATCCAGGAAGTGGCCCGGCCCTACTACGAGCGGAACAAGGGACCGCACAACGTCGTTCACGGCCAGAGCTATCTGGGTGTCGCGTCCTACGAGCAGCTCGACATCGACGACGCCGTCGACCGTTTCCGGCGGGCCCGCCGAGCCGGCCGGAAACTGGGTGGGCCGAGAGCGCCGTCTGCCCGGCTCGCGGGGTCGCTGCTCGGTGAGGTGCTCTACGAACGCGGGGACGTCGAAGAAGCCGAACGTCTCCTCGACGACGGATACACCCTGGCCGTCGAGACCGGCGGGGTGGACTTCAAGGTCGCCCGCTTCGTCACCGGTGCTCACGTCAAGGCGCTGCGGGGCAACCGCGAGGAGGCGACGACACGCCTGCACGCCGGACTCGAAGTGGCCGAGACCTACTCCCTCGCCCGCCTGCGGGCCCGCGTCGAGAACGAACGCCGGCGGCTCGGCATCACCCCGCATCCCTCCCTCGGGGCACCGGCCCCGGTCCGGCACGAAGACCGGCGGCGCCCGGTGTCGGGCATCGACGAGATCGTCGCGCAGGTCGAGGAGACCACCGCGATTCGGATGCTGCTCGCCACCGGGGCGCGCGAGAACATCGAGCTGGCGTGCACCTGGGCGCAGGAGTGGACCGACCGGCTCGCCGGCACCGGCCGCAACCGCGCCTACCTGCTGGCCGAGCGCCTCCGGGTGGCGTGCCTCGCCGCCGGCGGCCGCGACGACGAGGCGAAGCAGACCCTCGCCTCCGTCGCCTCGATCTGCGCGGCGCGTGGACTCCACCGCGTACTTCCCGACGGCGGGCCCTTCGTCGTCGCTCTGGTCGCGGATCTCCGGGCCGATCAGCTGGCCGGCGAGTGGCGGCCGGACTGGGCGACGGTGCCCTCCGACTTTCTCGAGGAGCTACAGAACTCGACCGCCCCGTACACGATGTGACCCGCGGTCAGGACGGCGTGGGCGCCTCCTCCAGGATCAGTCCCGCGGCGCGCAGGTCATCCCAGAATTCGGCCGGGATCGGGTGTTCGAGCCAGGCCGCGTTCTGCCGCAACTGCTCGCAGTTCCGTGCGCCCAGCAGAAGTTCCCGCACCGCAGGATGCGCGGCCGCGAACTGAATCGAGGCGGCCGCCAAGGGAACCCGATGACGCTCGCAGAACTTCTCGATGTCGCGCACCCGGCTCAGTACCTCTTCGGATGCGGGCTGGTAGTTGAACTTGGCGCCGGGCACCGCGCCGGTGGCCAGGATGCCCGAATTGAACACACCGCCGAGGACTATCGCGACGTCGCGCTCCACCGCGAGCGGCAGCAGGTCCTTCACCGGATCCTGCTCGAGCAACGTGTATCTCCCCGCGAGGAGGACACAGTCGAGATCGACGCGTTCGAGGGCATCGAGGCAGACGTCGGCCTCGTTGACCCCGACACCGATTGCCCGGACCACGCCCTCCTCCCGCAACCGGATCAGCGCCGGAAACGCACCCTCGAGCGCTTCCGCGAACCGCGCAGGCTGGGCGTCGCCGTGCGTGTACCGGTCGACGTCGTGCACGTAGAGGATGTCGAACCTGTCCTGGCACATGCGCTGCAGGCTGTCGTCCACCTGCCGCAGGACCGCGTCGTACGAGTAGTCGAAGTCGGCCCGGAACGGCGGGGTGTCCACCCAGATTCCGGTGTCGAACGACCCACGGGGTGCGGGCGTCAACGTGCGCCCCACCTTCGTGGACAACACGTAGTCGTCGCGGTCCCTCGTCAGCAGTGCGTGGCCCACCCGGTGCTCGGACAGTCCGTGCCCGTACATGGGTGCGGTGTCGAACGAACGCACACCCATGTCCCAAGCTTCGACGATCTGAGCCTGGGCCTCCGCTTCGGGGATCGGCCGGAAGATGTTGCCGACGGGCGCACCGCCGTAGCCGAGCAGGGTCACGTCGAAGCCGGCGCGCCCGAACGTCCGAGTGTCGTTCACCTTCACGAGTTCTCACTTCCGTTGCCGAGGAACAGGGTGCTCGGGTCGCGCAGCACGGCATCCATCTCGCGAAGGCACACGAGCTTGATCGCCGCGACGACGAGCTCCGAGTAGAACTGGTCGTGGAACCACTTGTCGCCGCTGTACGCCACGACCAGCCCGCCCTCGCCCACCGCGCTGCCACCCCATTTGGTCCAACCCTGCTGGTAGAGGTAGGGATGCAGCTGCTGAACGGCGTGCGACGGCAGACCGGTGGTCCAGCTGATCCGCGCTTTCGACTCGGCAATCGCGGCGTACGGCCCGGCCCAGTCCTTCTCCTCACCCCAGCTGTGGCGGTAGACGACGGGCAACTCCGCGTCGGCGGATGGGGCGACGCCTGGCCGGAGCACGACGAGATGCCCCGGAGATCCGTGGGAGAGGTTCTCGATCGACGGCAGAGCCAGCTCGACGGCCTCGCGAGCCACGTCCTCGGTCAGTCCGGAAAAATTGGTCATCCGGTCATCCTTCCCCACGGATCAGATCGATCGCCTTCTCGGCGATCATCACCGTGGGTGCCTGGGTGTTGGAACTGACGATGCGCGGCATGACGGACGAGTCGACCACCCGCAGACCCTCGATGCCCATCACCTTCAGTTCCGGTGAGACCACGGCGTCGTCGCCGACGCCCATCGCGCACGTGCCGACCGGGTGGTACGAGGTGCGACCGTATGCGCGAACGAACTTCACGTAGTCGTCCTTCGTGTTCACCGACAGACCGCCGGCCAGATGTTCGGCCTTGATGTGCCGGGCCATCGACGATTGCGCCATGATCTCGCGGCTCTGCCGAAGCCCCTCGATGCTCGACTCCAGGTCGAAGTCGGTGGCGAGGAAGTTCGGGTCGATCAGCGGCTGGGCGGTGGGGTCGTTCGACCTGATCTTCACCGAGCCCCGGCTCTCGGGCCGCAGCGAGTACGAGTTCAGTGTGCAGCCGTAGCCCGGGCGGACCGCCGCGACACCGGCCTCGACGCCGGCGGCGGGCAGGAAGTGGAACTGCAGATCCGGGATCGACTCCCCCGCGTGCCCGAAACTGAACCCACCGGCCTCGACGACCGTCGACGCCAACGGGCCCCGCCGGAAGGCCGCGTACTCGAGTCCCGCCTTGGCCGTGGCCGGACGCATCAGGTTCAGCCGGTCGAGACTCTGGTATTCACGGAGTTCGTAGATGACGTCGAGGTCGCAGTGATCGTGCAGGTTCCGGCCGACACCGGGAAGGGCATGGGCCACCTCGACATTCGCGTTCCGGAGGTCGTCGGGATGTCCGATTCCCGACAGCTGCAGGATCTTGGGCGATCCGAACGCGCCCGCCGCAACCAGCACCTCGCGGGACGCGCGGAATGTCTCCACACCGTTCGGGGTGAGCACCTCGATCCCGGTGGCGCGTCCCCCGTCGAGCAGCACCCGTGACACGGCGACGTTCTCCCGCACCGTCAGGTTGGGTCGCTTCCTGGCGGGTGCGAGGTACGCGACCGCGGCGCTGCACCGGCGGGCGTTCTTCGTGGTCGTCTGGTAGAGGCCGACGCCGTGCTGGTGATCGCCGTTGAAGTCGCCGTTGAACGGCAGCCCGAATTCCTGCCCCGCCTGGACGAACGACTTCGACAGCGGATGGGGGTTGATCGGATCGGAGACGCCGAGCGGCCCGTCGGTCCCGTGGTACGGCGCCGACAGCCGTTCGTTGTCCTCCGACCGGAGGAAGTACTTCTGGATCTCCTCGAACGACCATCCCGCGCAGCCGTATTTCAGCGCCCACTCGTCGTAGTCCTCGTGCGCGCCGCGGGTGAACACCTGGGCGTTGATCGAACCGCCACCGCCGATGACCTTGCCCTGGGCGAGGGGAATGACCCGGTCGTTGCAGTGTTTTTGCGGAACGCTCGAGAAGCCCCAGTCGTACTTGCTGGCCGTCAGTTTCGCGAAGCCTGCGGGCACGTGGATGAACGGATGCCGGTCGTTGCCGCCGGCCTCGAGCAGGAGGACCCGGACCGTCGGATCCTCGGTCAGCCGTCCGGCCAGCACGCAGCCCGCGGTGCCGCCGCCCGCGATGACGTAGTCGTAGGTGGCACTCATCGGTTGCCTCCGGTCCAGTTCGGGAACACGCGCTTGCGTGGTCCGGTGCGGATCTGAATGGTCTTGACGTCGGTGAACTCGTCGAAGCCGGCCTGCCCCATCTCGCGGCCGAACCCGCTCTGCTTCATGCCGCCGGCAGGCAGTTGCGGGGCGCCGTCGATGGTCGTGTTCACCCATACGCGGCCGCTGCGCATCTCCCTCGCCACCCGCAGCGCCTTGTCGATGTTCTTGGTCCAGATCGATCCGGCGAGTCCGTAATCCGTGGCGTTGGCGAGCCGGATGGCGTGGTCGACGTCGCTGAACCGGGTGACGGTGAGCACGGGACCGAAGATCTCCTCCTGGAAGGCGGCGGACTCTTCGGCCACGCCGTCGAGGATCGTGGGAGCGACGAAATGCCCGCTTCCCCAATTCTCTCCGTCGAGCCGGTCACCGCCGGTCAGGACGGTCGCACCGTCCCGCCGCGCCGCGTCGATGTGCCCGAGCACCTTCTCGAGGTGGCCGGCGTCGATCATCGGGCCCAGTTCGCTCGCGTCGTCGAGCGGTCCGCCCACCGTGATGCGGCCGGCGGCCTCGACGAGGCGGGCGAGGAAGGCGTCCGCGATCGAGTCCTGGACCAGGAGCCGGGCACCCGACACGCAGCACTCACCCTGATTGAAGAACACGCCGAACAGGACGCCGTCGAGTGCGTCGTCGAGGTCGGCGTCGTCGAACACGACGCTGGCGGCCTTACCGCCCAGTTCCATCGACAGTCGCTTGACGCTGCCCGCCGAGGCCTCGACGATGCGCTTGCCCGTCTCGGTGCTCCCGGTAAACGACAGGATGTCGACCAGACTGCTCTCCGCGAGCGGGGCACCGACCTCGGCACCCGCGCCCGTCACCACGTTCACCACACCGTCGGGGACACCGGCCTCGGTGAGCAACCGGGCCAGCTCGACGGCGGTCCCGGACGTGAACTCGGACGGCTTCACCACCGCCGTGCAGCCCGCGCCGAGCGCGAACGGCAACTTCTGCGCGAGCAGGAGCAGCGGGAAGTTCCACGGGATGATCATGCCGACCACCCCGGCGGGCTCCCGGACCACCATGGCGGTGCAGTCGTCGCCGAGCGCGGTGTGCGCCTCGCCGTGCATCGTCATGGCCAGCGCCGCCGCGTACTCGAACAACTCGATGCTCGCGCCGACGTCGCCGCGGGCCAGAGTGATCGGCTTGCCCGACTCCTCCGCGTCGATCCGGGCGAGTCGTTCCTCGTGCTCGCGCATCAGCCCCGCGCAGCGCAGGAGCGCCCGGCCGCGTTCCATCGCGGTCCAGTGCGGCCACTCGCCCTCGTCGAAGGCGTCCCGCGCAACCGCAACGGCCGCTACCGCGTCGGCGCGGGTGCCCGCGGTGAACGTGGCGACGACGCGGCCGTCGGCCGGACTGACCCGTTCGATGATGTTCTCCGACGGGGGCACGCTGCGCCCGCCGATGAAGTGTCCGTAGCTACGGATCTGTGTTGCTTCGACTGTCGACATCTTTGGCAGTTCCTCGTCAGTGTTCGTGGATCAGGACACCACGCAGGTTGAGCCCCGCGTGCATGTCCACGTATGCGTCGTTCACCTGGTCCAGGCTGTAGCGCCGGGTGATCAGTTCGTCCAGCTTCAGTCGTCCCGACTTGTAGTAGTCCAGCAGTGCCGGAATGTCCCGGGTGGGGTTGCAGTTGCCGAACAGCACCCCGCGCAGATGCTTGGCGTAGACCACCAGTTCGAGCGGGCTGATCGGGATCCCGGGTTCGTTCTGGCCGATCGACACGACGGCGACGGTTCCCTCCTTGCGGACGGCGCCGAACGCGTCGGCGATCAGCTGTCCGTCCACCACGCCGACGGTGACGACGGCGCTGTCGGCGCCCTGACCGTTGGTGACCGAGCGGACGAACGGCATGGCCTCGTCGATCGACGCGTACGCGTGGGTGGCGCCGAGTTCGAGGGCTCGTTCGCGTTTGAACGCGACCGGGTCGACCGCGACGACGTGTGCGGCACCCGCGTGGTGGGCACCCTGCACCGCGTTGATCCCCACACCGCCGACCCCGACGACCAGCGTCGTGTCCCGGGGACGGACGCCTGCGCCGTTCACGGCGGAGCCCCACCCGGTGGCGACCCCGCACGAGACGAGGCAGGCCACGTCGAACGGGATGTCGTCGTCGATCTTGACGGCCTGGGCCTGCGAGGTGACGAGGTAGTTCGCGAACGTGCCGAGGCGCTGCATGGCGCCGATCGGCCGCCCTGACTGCGTGGCGAACCGCGCCGTTCCGTCGAGCATGAAACCAGCCTCCATACCGGCCCCCGTGTCGCAGATATATTGCATCCCCTGCGCGCACCAGGCGCAAGTTCCGCAGGCCGGGAGGTAGGCGGTGGCGACGTGGTCGCCGACGGCGAGCCGGGTGACACCGGGTCCGACCGCGTCGATCACACCGGCACCCTCGTGTCCGCCGACCAGCGGCAGCGTATTCGGGATGTCACCGGTGACGAGGTGATCGTCGGAGTGACACAGTCCGGACGCCATCACCTTGATCCGCACCTCGCCGGGACCGGGCTCCGCGAGGACGAGGTCGTCGACCTCCCACTTGCCGCCCACTTCGTGTATCACCGCACCGCGTGCCGTCGTACTCATCGTTCTCCTTCGAATCTCACACTCACACAGAGTCTTACTTGATGATCGAGAGCCGGCTGCGGTCGAGGGTCACGGCGACCGCGACGATGACGACCGCGCCGTACACGATCTGCTGGAAACTGGGGTCGATGCCGGCCACCGAGCCGCCGACCCGGAGAACGGTGACCACCAGGGCGCCGACGAGCACCCGCCACGCTCCGCCGATTCCACCGGTGATGGCACAGCCGCCGACCAGCACCGCCGCGATGGCAGGCAGGAGCAGCGAATCCGCGAGTTGCGGTGCGGCGCTCTGCTGCTGGGCCGACAGTACGACACCCGCCGCGCCCGCGAAGAATCCGGACAGGGCGAATGCTCCGATCCGGACGATCCGGGTTCGGACGCCGCTCATCATCGCCGCCTTCTCACCCAGTCCGACGAGGTGAAAGACATTGCCCCGCGGCGAGAACCGCATCGCGCAGAATACCGCGGCCACCGCCGCCACACCGGCCCACACCGCCATGGGGAGACCGAGCATCGTCCACGAACTGAGCCAGAAGATCGCGTCGTAGCCTTCGCTGATGTAGATGGTGGTCGACCCCGAGGCCACGAGCGCGACCGCACCCCAGAACCCCAGCGCCCCGAGCGAGACGACGAACGACGGGACCTGCCCGAACACGATCAGCAGACCGGTCAGCGCACCTATCAGAGTGAGCGCCACGAGGGTGACGACGACGGCGAGCGGACCGAGGGAGCCGATCGCCGTCGCCAGGATCACCGTGGCGAGCGACGCGAGCGCCGCCACCGACAGGTCGATGCCGCCGGTGAGGATGACGAACATCTGGCCCAGCCCGAGCAGCAGAATCGGGACCGCCTGCGCCGAGACCACCGCGAGGGCGTTCATCGACAGGAAATTCGGTTCGGCGAGAGCGACGAGGAGGACGAGCGCGACCAGCACGACCGACGGGCCGGCCAGCCGCAACCGGTCCCGCGTCGTCCGGGACACCGCCGGCGCCGCACCCTCGGGTGCGCGCATCTCGGTCGAAGTCCTCTCGGTGGAAGTTCTTGTTGCCACGGCGATCACATCATCTTCTCGAGGAGTTGGAGTTTGCTGGGCGGGTTTCCGGACGACGAGTCGAACGCTCCGGTGATCTCGCCGTCCCGCATCACGATCACGCGGTGGCCGAGGCCGATCGCCTCGTCCAGGGTGTCGGCGAGCACCAGAATGGCCACTCCCCTGTCGGAGAGGTCGCGGAACAGGGCGTAGAGGTCTTCCTTGGCGCCGATGTCGAGGCCGCGGGTGGGGTGGTCGAGAACCAGTACCTTCAGGCCGTCGCCCAGAATCCACTTGGCCACCACGGCCTTCTGCTGGTTGCCGCCCGACAGCCGCGCGATGTCGGCGTCGGGGTCGGCGGGCCGGATGCCGAGTTTCTCGATCCAGCTGCGCGCGGTCTCCTCCACCCGGGCGCCCGAGGAGATCCGGCCACCACCTGCCTTCACCGGATGCACCGTCGCGATGTTCTGCGCGACGGTCGCTCCCGCGATCATGCCTTCGACGCGACGTTCGGCGGGAACGTATGCGATACCGGACCGCACGGCGTCCGCGGGTGATCCCGGGGCCGAACGCCGTCCGTCGATCTCGACTGTTCCGGAGTCGATGGGGACGGCGCCGAAGACGGCGCGGGCCACCTCCTCGCGCCCGGAGTCGACCACGCCCACCACCGAGACGATCTCGCCGGCGTGGACGTCGAGCGACACGTCCTTCGCCTTGCCGCCGCAGGTGAGGTTGCGGACCGACAGAGTCGGCGTGCCCGTCCGGGAGACGGCCTGCTTACGCTCCGACGAGTAGATCTCCTCGGCCGCGCCCTTGCCGATCATCAGCTGGTACAGCTCGGATTCGGTTGCTGCCGAGGCGATCCGCTCACCGACGACCTTGCCGTCGCGCAGCACGTACACGCGGTCGGAGAAGCGGAGAACCTCGTCGAGTCGGTGGGAGACGAAGATGACGGAACCGCGCTCCTTGAGGGCGGTGACCCGGCGATGGAGCACCTCGACGTCCTCGGGTTCGAGCACCGACGTCGGCTCGTCGAGGATGAGCAGCGGCGGGTGTTCCACCTGCCTGCCGCCGACGGCGCGCGCCACCTCCACCATCTGACGCTGGGCGAAGCCGAGCGTCTCGGTGAGCGCGCCCGGATCGACCGTCGACTCCACCACCGACAACATTTCCTGGGCACGGGCCCGGATCCGGCGCCGGCGGAGGAACCCGGCACGGGCGGTGTCCCCCTCGTGTCCGAGGATCAGGTTCTGGCCGACGGTGAGGTTCGGGAGCAGCGACTGCTCCTGATGCACCACTCCGATCCCGTGGTCGGCGGCGTCGGCCGGGCTTCCGAAGCTCACGTCGCGCCCGCCCAGCACCATCCGGCCGCCGTCCTGGCGGTGGACTCCCGCGAGGATCTTGAGCAGCGTCGACTTGCCGGCGCCGTTCTCGCCGATCAGCCCCACCACCTCGTTCGGAGCGATGGACAGGCTCACGTCGTCGAGGACGGTGTTGGGTCCGAATTTCTTCGTGACATTGCGGAGTTCCAGGAGAGATGTCATTTCACGACCCTCAATCGACTGCGGGCAGGCCACCCGGTGGCGATCACCGCGACCACGATGATGAGACCCTGCGCGCCCTGCTGGATGTACGGGCTGGCGCCCGACAGGAGAAGTCCGTTGCCGAGGACCACGAGGAGCAGCACACCCACCAGGGAATGCAGGGGTCCGCCGCGACCGCCGCTCAGCAGCGTGCCGCCGACGACCACCGCGGACAGGGTGAGGAAGAGGCTTCCCGATCCGACGCTCACGTCGCCGACGCCGAGCCGGATGGTGGCCAGCACTCCGCCGAGCCCGGACAGCAGTCCGGCCACGGCGAACAGGACGATCTTGGTGCGCCCGACCGGGACGCCCGCCAGGCGGCTGGTCGCCTCGTCGCCGCCGATCGCGTAGGTGTGCATGCCGAGCCGGGTTCCCTTGCACAGCAGCACTGTCACGGCCACGGCGGCGAGTGCGAACACCACGACGACGGGAAGCCCGAGCCAGTGACCGCCTGCCCAGGCCGCGAGCGACGGGTCGGCGAGCTGAGGGGTGGCGGTGCCGAACAGCACAGTGGCGACACCGAGCCCGACGAACCAGGTACCCAGTGTGACGAGGAAGGACGGCACCCGGACGACGACGTGCAGCACGCCGTTGACCACTCCGAAGAGCAGACCGACCCCCAGCGCCAGCAGGACCGCGAGGAGTCCCAGGTCGTTGCCGTTGACACTGTTCGCCGCGAACAGGACGAACGTCAGCCCGCTGGCCGCCATCACGCCCTCGATCGACAGGTCCACGCCGCCCACCAGGACCACCAGCGTGGCGCCCATCGCGAGGACCACGGGAATCGCGGCCTGCTCCACGATCGCCATCGCGTTGCTCGCCGTCGCGAAGCCGGGAGCCAGCGCGGCGAAGACGGCGCACAGTCCCAGCAGGGCGGCGAGCGGGCCGGCGGTGGAGAGCAGCCGGCGCACGCGTGGTCGTGTGCTGCGCACGGGCGCAACGGGATCTGCGGGGGTCGTCACCTCCCCGGTCACTTCAGTCGTCGACATCGTCACTCCTTCGGAAGATTGTGTGGTTCGTGAATCGAGAGCGGGGCTACCGGGCCACCGGGCCGGTGATGCGGGAGAACGGATCCTGCACGGACCGCACGATCTCCTCGTCACTCGGCACGGCGAGGAACTGGTCGACGTTGGTCGCGGTGATCAGCGACTGGTCGACGTAGAACTCGCGGTTCTCCCGGGGCAGCGACTCGACGTCGAGTGCGCCGGTCATCGCCTGGTAGCAGATGGCGAGTCCCATCGCCCCGTTGAAGTAGGGGTCGGTCGTGTAGGTGGAGAGCAGTTCCCCGTTCGCGATGGCGCCCAGGCCTTCCGGGGTGGCGTCCGCGGCGCTGGCGATCTTGATCTCCCCCGCGCGGCCCGCCTCGCGCACCGCCTGCAGTGCGCCCAGCGCCATGGAATCCGTTGCGGCCCAGATACCGTTCACCTGGTCGCCGTACTTGTTGAGCAGGGTCTGCGTGGTGGTGTAGGCCTTGTTGCGGTCGAAGTCGGCGGGCTGGTCGTCGAGCAGGGTGACGCCGGACTGCCCGTACATGGCCTGCTGGAAGCCCTGGAACCGGGTCTGGCTGATCTCGTTGGCGAGCAACCCCTGCAGCGCGATCACGCCGCCGGTGCCGCCGAGCGAATCGACGAGGGCCTTGCCCGTGTCGGCTCCCTGCTGGACGCCGTCGTAGGCGACGTAGGACGCCCATCCGTTCCCGACGTCCCAGGGGTGGAGGTCGGCCGGCTTGCTCCACTGGGTGACCGCGCAGCCGCCGCTGTTCTGCACGGCGCGCACGATCGCGGGGGTGTCGGCGCTCGTGTTCGGGTTGATGTTGAGCAGGACGGTCTTGCCTGCCGCAAGCACCGACTGCAGCTGCGACAGCGCGTTCTGCGAGTCGCCGCCGTAGACGATCACCTTCAGTTCGATCCCCAGCGATTCGGCGTACGCGCGGCTGCCCTGCACCCACGCGGCCTCGTACGGGTTGGTCAGCGACCGGACCTCGGAGACCATCACCATGTCGCCCCGGTCGACGGCTGTTCCGTCCCGCTCGATCTGTTCGGATCCCGTCGAGCAGGCGATGGCGGAGCTCGCCATCACGGAGACTGCCGCGGCAACGCCGACGGCCCGGGCTGCCGCCCTGATTGATCGTTGCGTCCGTGTCATCGTTCGTCCACTTCCTGAAAAAGAATGTAAACGCTTTCTTACCGTGATCGGCGTCACAAGTCAAGCGCTGCATGGTGCGGTCAAGGGTCATCCGGATCGACCGGACAGGTGAGAAATCGATTACAGAATGCTGGTGAGCCGGGCGGCCGCGGCCGCGCCGGCTACGCGACACCACATCGTGGGCGCGGCGAGTGCCCCTTCGGAGCTCCCCGCCAGGTCGGACAGTGAGATCCCGATGCCGGGCGGCGACGCCGCGAGGCGGCCTGCGACCACCACCGATCGGGTCGCAGTCTCCGCGCACCGATCCAGCACGGAGCCGACGAGTTTGCCGGACAGCGACGTCGCGTCGAATTGGCCCTCACCGGTGACCACGACGTCGGCGCGGCCGAACTCGGCACTCAGCCCCGTGAGCTCTGCGATGCGGGCGGCGCCCGGCACCAGCCGGCCGCCCCAGGCCGACAGTCCGAATCCCGAGCCCCCGGCCGCTCCCGCGCCGGGTTCGGCGGGACTGCACGGCAGTCGGGTACCGAGGCAGCCTGCGAACGTCGCGAGCGCGCGATCCAGGCGGTCGCGCTCCGCGGGGTCGGCGCCCTTCTGCGGCCCGAAGACGTGCGCTGCCCCGTGTGGGCCGCACAGGACGGCCGTCGTGTCCGTCAGCAGTTCGACGCCGCCGGGTGGGGGCTCGGTCAGCGAGCCCACGTCGATCGAGGCGAGAGCGGCCAGGCCGGCGCCCCCGTCGGGGATCTCCCGCCCGTCGCGGTCCAGGAGCTTCGCGCCGAGCGCCCGCAACGCGCCCGCACCGCCGTCCGTGGACGCAGAACCGCCGAGTCCGATCAGCAGTGCCTTCGCACCGTCCGCGAGTGCTGCGGCGATCACCTGTCCCAGGCCGGTCGTCGACGCTCCCCCCGGATCCGGCGAGTCCATCAGGGGCAGCCCACTCATCTGGGCGAGCTCGATCACCGCCGTGCCGTCCCGGAGCAGTAGCCAGCGTCCGGTCGTCGGACGCCCGTCAGGGCCTCGAACACCCGGCACCTCACGCCACACGCCGGTATCGCGGCAGGACGCGACGGCGTCCACCGTGCCTTCGCCGCCGTCCGCCTGCGGGAGCAGCACCAGCTCGTCGTTCGGCCGGACCGTCGACCAGCCGGCCGCCAGAGCCGCTGCCACCTCCGTCGCGGTCAGTGAGCCCTTGAACGAATCCGGGGCGAGCACCACCCGCAGCAAGCCGGCGTCAGGCGACGTCATCGGGGTGGGGTCCCGTGCGCTGATCGCGATTCAGAGCCGAGATCGCGTCCATCTCCGCGGCGGACAGTCGGAAGCCGAACACGTTCGCGTTCTGCCGCATCCGATGCACCGCAGACGATTTGGGCAGCGGAATCGTCCCGATCTGCAAGTGCCAGCGCAGCACGATCTGCGCGACCGACACACGGTGCCGGGCGGCGAGCGCCGCCAGGAGTGCGTGGTCGTTCAGGTGTCCCCTCGCCAGCGGCGCCCACGCCTGGGTGCGGATGCCCATCGACCGGTGCAGATCCGTCAGCGCGGACTGCGTGAGCAGCGGGTGCAGCTCGACCTGGTTGACCGCCGGCGTGATCGTCGCGATCTCCGCGAGCCGCTCGAGCTGTTCGGGCTGGAAGTTCGACACGCCGATCGCCCGCACCCGTCCGTCGTAGTACAGCTTTTCCAGTGCCCGCCACGTCTCCAGGTACTGTCCGCGGCTCGGTGCCGGCCAGTGGATGAGGCACAGGTCGATGCGGCCGAGTTTCGCCGCACTCTCCTCGAACGCGTCCAGTGCCTGCTGGTAGCCCTGGTCCTCGTTGGAGATCTTGGTGGTCACGAAGATCTCGTCCCGATCGACGGCGGCCCGGGCCAGCGCCGCGCCGAGCGACGCCTCGTTGCCGTACATCGGGGCTGTGTCGAACGCGCGATAGCCGGCGGACAGCGCGTGCGACACGGTGGAGCCCATGTCCTCGTCGGGGATCGTGAACAGGCCGAACCCGAGCGCGGGCATCGTGACGTCGTTGTTCAATGTGACCGAGGGAACGGTCGCCAGGCTCGTCATGTGATCGAGTACCCGCCGTCGACGGGCAGGACCACCCCGGTGACGTACCGCGCGGCGTCGGAGACAAGGAACAGCACCACGTCCGCGACGTCGTCGCCGTCGGCGAACCGTTGCAACGGGATACGGCTCAGCTTCTGGGCGCGGAAGTCTTCCTGCCCCAGCACGTCCGCTGTCATCGGCGTTTCGATATAGCCCGGCGAGACGGTGTTGACGCGCACGCCGTGGGGGCCGAGTTCCACGGCCAGACCCTTACCGAGCTGCGTGAGCGCGGCCTTCGTCGCACCGTAGGGAACGATGCCCGGGACGGCGCGGTCCGCGGACAGCGACGCGATGTTCACGATGCTGCCGCGGGTGTCGACGAGCGACTTGGCCGCCTGCCGCGTCAGCCGGTAGGCCGCCGACAGATTGACGTCGAGGAGGCGTTCCCACCCGTCCTCGTCGATGTCGATCGCCGCGGTCCGCAACTGGATTCCGGCCGCGTTGATCAGGATGTCGAGGCGCCCCGACAGTTGCTGGGCGAGGTCGACGGCGCGTGCGCCGAACTCGGGGTCGGTGAGGTCGCCACAGAGACCGTGCCCGCCGAACTCCGCCGCGACGTCGGTGACCTTCGGGTCGGCGTCGGCCGCCACCACAAGTGCCCCGCTGCGGGCGAGGGCTCGGGCGATCGCGGAACCGATCCCACCGGCCGCACCGGTCACGATGGCGGTCTTCCCGGACAGATCGACCGAGTTGGTATGTTGTGCAACGCCGCTCATGCCGCGGCTCCCTTCAGTACGGCCCGGCTGATGATGAGCCGCTGCATTTCGCTGGTGCCTTCGTAGATCTTCGTGATGCGGGCGTCGCGGTAGAGGCGCTCGACCTCGTATCCGCGGATGAAGCCGTTGCCGCCGAACACCTGCACGGCGGCGTCGGCGTGACGCACGCACCCCTCGGACGCGTAGAGCTTGGCCATCGAGCAGAGCGTCTCGGCGTCCGCCGCGCCCGCGTCGAGCGCCCGCGCCGCCTCGACCGACAGCGCGGTGCCGGCCCGCAGTTCGGTGGCGACGGTGGCGAGGGAGAAGGAGATGCCCTGGTTGGCGGAGATCGGCTTGCCGAACTGGCTGCGATCGAGGGACTGCCGGGTGGCGGCGTCCAGGGCGGCGCGGCTGATGCCGAGGCTCAGGCCCGAGATGCCGAGACGGCCCTTGGCCAGCACCTTCATCATGTACCCGAACGCCTTGCCTTCCTCGCCGAGGAGCGCGTCGGCCGACAGGTGGACGGAGTCGAACACCAGCCCGCCGACCTGCGAGGCCCGCTGGCCCATCTTGTGTTCGTGGTAGGCGCGGCTCACGCCGGGCTGGTCGACGTCCACCAGGAACACGGAGATGCCACCGCGCTTCCCCAGTTCGGGATCGGTCACGGCGAGGACGACCGCGAAGTCCGCGACGGGGGCGTTGTGGATGTAGATCTTCTCGCCGGTGAGCACCCAGCCGTCACCGTCCCGCACCGCCCGCGTGGTGATCGACCCGAGGTCGGATCCGGATCCCGGCTCGGTGAGCGCGTAGGCGCAGCGCTTCTCGGCGGAGAGCATCGGGCGCAGGTACTGCTCCTGCTGCTCGGGTGTGCCGTAGTTGCCGAGCAGGCTGCCGAGGATCTCGACGAGGCCGCACTGGTCGGCCACCGACGCGTACCCGTAGGACAGGGACTCCATGACGAACAGGTAGTCGAGGGCGGTGCCGCCGAACCCGCCGAACTTCTCGGGCACCGTGATGCCGAACAGCCCGATCTTGCCCATCTCGCGGTAAATCTCTTCGGGGAATCGTTCGGTCTCGTCCAGCTCGGTGGCGACCGGACGGATCCGTTCGTCGACGAACTCGGCGACGAGCTTGCGTTCGTCGGCGCCGAGCACCGACGAGGGAATGACGCTGTTTCCGGTTGACATGTAGTTCTCCTCAGATGTGTACGGCGACGGGGGCGAACAACCCCGTGTCCATCAGGCGTGGGTTCTTGATGATCGGACGGAATCCCATGTGCGGCAAAATGTCCCGATCGATGTCGATGCCGGGTGCGATCTCGGCGAGTTCGAGGCCGTCGCGGGTGAGGACGAAGACGGCGCGTTCGGTGACGTACACCGCCTCGCGCCCCTCACGGACGGCGAGAGCGCCGGAGTAGGTGACCTGATCGACGCGGTCGACGAACTTGGACACCGAGCCTTCGCGCCGGATCACCAGTTCTCCTCCGACGATCTCGACGTCCAGGCCGCGCGCGGTGAACGTTCCGCAGAACACGGCGCGCGGCGAGTTCTGGGAGATGTCGATGAACCCGCCCGGTCCGACGATTCCGCCGCCGATCTTGCTGACGTTGACGGCGCCGGTGGAGTCGACCTCGGCCATACCTAGGCAGCTGACGTCGAGCATTCCGCCCGAGAAGAGGTCGAACTGGGTGGTCGACGAGTGCACGACCTTCGGTCCGCGCGCGGCCCCGAACAGATCGCCGGAGACGGGGATGCCGTCGATCAGCCCCTGCTCGATGGCAAGTGTGATGTCATCCAGGCGATCCTGTTCGGCGAGCGCGTCCACGACCAGCGCGGACACCCCGAAACCGACGTTGAGGACATCACCGTCCCGGACCTCGGCGGCGGCCCGCCGGGCGATCAGCATGCGGATCGGGTCGTGGTTCGTGGCACCGAAACCGGAGTTCGCCGCGTCGCCGGAGAGTTCGGGGTCGAATTCGCCCGCGTACGTCTGCCATTGCGCCGGCGCGTGGACGACGTCGTCCACCAGGACCGCCGGGATGTGCACGAGCCGCGGATCGATCGGCCGGTCCAGCAGGTTCTTCACCTGCACGATGACCCGGCCGCCGCTCGCCTTCGCCGCCTGAGCGACGGCCAGCGCGTCGAGCTGAGCCGCCTCGCCCGAGCACGTGACGTTCCCGGACGGGTCGATGGAATCGCCGCGGACGATGGCCACGTCGACGGGAAACGGCTTGTAGCGCAGGTACTCGCGGCCGTCCAGAGTGAGGAGTTCGACGAGGTCCTCGGTGGCGGACGGCGTGAACTTGCCCCCGCCGTGCCGCGGGTCGACGAACGTGTCGAGACCGGTGGCGGTGATGAGGCCCGGCCGGCGCGCGCCGATCTCCCGCAGCAGCTGACTGATCGCGCCGCCGGGCCACGCGTACGCCTCGATCTCGTCGTTGCGGACGAGGTCGATCATGGTCGGCGACCACGTCCAGTGCCCGCCGATGACCCGTTTGACCATGCCCTTGTGCGCAAGGTGATTGGTTCCGCGGCTCACCCGGTCGCCGATGCCGAGGGCGTGCACGATCGTGAGTTCCCTCGGCGATCCGGTCGCGAGGAAGCACTCCTCCAGCGCCTCGAGGACGGTGTCCGGTTCGAGGATCCCGCCGCCCGAACCGGTGAGGGCGATCGTCGATCCTGGCGCGATGTCGCTCACGGCTCGTGTCGCGGTGGTCAGTGTCCAGCGCCTCGAGGCGGCACCCGTTCCGGGCTGTGTCATATCCGCTCCTGTAAATGCTTACATTTTGCCAATCGGCCCATTAAAGCTATGGACCTCGGTGATTGACACAGTATATTGTGAGCTGCACAACATCAAGAAAACGATTACAGGAGATTTCATGGCCTCGATCCTGCTGCCCGATCGCCACGGTTCGCCCACGACTCTGGCGTTGAACGCACCCGCTCGGCTGGACACCAGGTCCACGGCGCCGACCAGCAGGGCGGTGTACGCGGCCGCGCATGTGGTCGCCGATCCACTGCGGGCGTCGGCGGAGAATCCCGCGGATCAGATCGACTGGGACGCGACCCTGCGACTGCGCCGCGACCTGTGGTCGCTGGGGCTCGGGGTGGCGGAGTCGATGGACACCGCCCAGCGCGGCATGGGACTGGACTGGGCCGCGGCGAAGGAACTCGCCATCCGCACGCTCACCGACGCGCAGGCGGTCGGCGGGAAGGTGGTCGTGGGGGTGGCCACCGATCAACTGAAGACCGACACCCCCTCGCTCGACGAGATCCGCGGCGCCTACCTCGAGCAGGTCGAGGCGATCGAATCGGCGGGTGGTGAGGTGGTGCTGATGGCGAGCCGGCACCTCGCCCGTGCCGCCACCGGCCCCGACGACTACCTCGCCGTGTACGACGCGGTGCTGTCGGCGGCCACCCGCCCGGTGGTCCTGCATTGGCTGGGTTCGGTGTTCGATCCCGCCCTCGACGGCTACTGGGGATCGGCGGATCCGGGCGCGGCCATGGACACCGTCCTGCAGATCGTCGACGCGCACCGGGACACCGTGCGCGGCATCAAGGTCTCCCTGCTCGACCCGGCACTCGAGATCGCCCTGCGCCGGCGGATGCCGGACGGGGTGCGGGTGTTCACCGGCGACGACTACAACTACGTCGGCCTGATCGCCGGCGACGGCACCCACACCAGCGACGCCCTCCTCGGTGCGTTCGCTGCGCTCGGGCCGTTCGCCTCCGCCGCGTTCGCCCGGTTGGACGACGGTGACGAGCAGGGCTTCCGGAACATCCTGGGCCCCACCGAAACCCTGAGCCGGTTGCTGTTCGCCGCCCCGACGCAGTACTACAAGGTCGGCGTCGCGTGGCTGGCGTACCTGAACGGCAAGCAGGAGCACTTCCGGATGATCGGCGGCTTCGAGACCGGTCGCAGCCTCACCCACCTGGCCGAACTGATCCGCGCCGCCGATGCGATCGGCCTGTTCACCGACCCCGACTTCACCGCCGCCCGCGCCGCCGCGTACTTCGCCGTGCACGGAATCCGCTGACATGGACCTCGCGCACTGCAGTCTCAACTCCGTCACCGTCAAGGGCGCCGGCCTCACCGAGGTCGCCGACCTCGCCGAGCAGTGGGGGTTCGGCGGCGTCGGCCTGTGGCGGGACGTGCTCGACAGCGTGGACCTGGCGGGCGCGTCGGCCCGACTCCGGCGGTCGGGTCTGCGCGTCACCAGCGTCTGCCGGGGCGGAATGTTCCCGCAACCGACCGCCCGGCTGCGGCGAGAAGCCATGGACGACAACCGGGTGGCGGTCGATCAGGCGCACGCCCTCGGCGCCGACTGCCTCGTGCTGGTCTGCGGCGCCGCCCACGGCGACCTCGCCGGCGCGAGGCGGCAGGTCCACGACGGCATCGCCGAACTCGAGCCGTACGCCCGGGCGGCGGGGGTGCGGCTCGCGGTCGAGCCGATGCACCCGATGATGGCGTCGAGCCGGTCGGTCATCACCTCACTCGGCGAAGCGAACGACCTCGTCGAGGCACTCGAATCCGACCTCGTCGGGATCGCCCTCGACTCGTATCACGTGTGGTGGGACGCGGCACTGGCGGAGCAGATCGCGCGGGCAGGCGAACGCCTGTTCTCGGTGCAGTTGGCCGACTGGGTCACCCCGATCCACGGCGAACTCAGCAGCCGCGGCATGCCCGGCGAAGGCTGCATCGACATGACCGGATTCGTTGCCGACTGCAGAAACGCCGGCTACCACGGACTCGTGGAAGTCGAGATCCTCAGCGACCGATGGTGGGCCGAGACCGCCCCGCGGGCCGTCGACGCCGCGGCGAACGGCCTCGCCGCCGTCTGAAACCCCAGCTCAGCTCGAGGCGGGCCCCGTCGACTCGCGAATGACGACGTCGGCGGGGATCAGCGGCGGAGACGTGGTGGTCTCGTTGTTCAGGGCCGCCCGCATCAGCGACCACGCCTGGTCCCCCAGATCGATCTTCGGGCTCACCACCGTGGTCAGGCGCGGCGCCAGGTGGCGCGCCATATCGATGTCGTCGAAGCCGGTGACCGAAATGTCCTCGGGGACGCGGAGTCCGCGCTCACGCAGTTTCGAGATGACGCCCAGCGCGGTCAAGTCGTTGAAGCAGACGAGGGCGGTCGGCTCGTGCGTGAGTGCTTCTTCCACCACGTCGTAACCACCCTCGATGGTGCCGTCCGACGGCACCGCCGTCGCCTCGATCCCGAGCACCTTCGCCATTTCGATTGCCCGCCACCGCTCGCGGTTCTGCCAGGCCAGATCCGAGCCCTTCACGTAGACGATCCGGCGGTGGCCGAGCTTCGAAAGGTGCCCGCACAGCTGCATCATGGGGGTGAAGTTGTCGACGGCCACCATGGGGAGATCGACTTCCAGTTCCACCCGGTTGACGAGCAGGACGGGAGTCGACTGCTTGGCCAGTTCCTTCAGGCCACTCGTCGGAATCCTGGACGAGAGCAGCACGAGGCCGTCGACCTGGCCGAGTAGGTCGAGTGCGGTGGCGAGTTCGTCGGCCGCGTCACCGGAGTAGTCGGCGACGAGCATGCGGTATCCGTCGGCGGTGGCGCCGTGGTGCATCTGCTTGACGACGTCGAAGAAGTACGCGTTGGCCAGGTCGGGCAGGATCACGCCCATGTTTCTCAGCGACCCGAGGACGAGTCCGCGAGCGGCGGTGCTGGGCCGGTAGGACAGCTCGTCGGCGACCTTGTGGACCCGGGCTGCAAGGTCCGGGGTCACCGACGAACTGCCGCTCATGACACGGGAGACGGTGGCGATCGAGACCCCGGCCGCCTTGGCTACGGTATTGATCGTGACGCGACGGCTCGCGGGCACTCGGGTCTGATCAGCCATAGCTGCCTCTACATCTCTCGTCACCATTGCTACCGTCTCCCACCTCGGTGGGTGGAAACGCTTACAGCGTATCGCGAAGACGGCCCCGGATCACGCGGACGCTCACTCCTTGCGCAACAACGCGCGCGTTCCGAGCAGTTTCCGCGACGTCAGCAGCACCTTGACGTGCTTGCTGCCGTTCGATTCGAGTTCCTCGACCGCGCGGCCGAACTCGTCCAGCGCAAACGTCGCGGTGTGCAGCGGCGACGCGTCCACCTTCCCCGACTCGAGGAGTTCGGCCGCGTCGACGAAGTCCTGCCGGACGTAGTTCCGGCAGGCCACGACGGACAGCTCACGGGCGTAGAGCGCGCTGTAGTCGAGGGTCAGTTCGTGCCCGGGTTTCGCGGACGCGATCGCGACGTACCGGCCGCCCGGAGCGAGGACCCGCAGCGCCAGCCGGGACGATTCCTCCGTGCACACCGTGTCGTAGACGAGGTCGACCGAGTCCGTCCGGTCCCGGAGCCAGCCCTCGAGCGCGTCCCCCGAGTCGGTCGTGAAGCCGCTCATCCCGCACGCCAGGGCAGGCTGCTCCCGTTCGGTGTAGCGATCGACGCCGAACACCCGGACGCCTCGGCTCCGGGCCACCAGCGTGGTCGCGAGTCCGATCGCACCGGTCCCGATGACCAGCGCGGTGTCCCCCTCCGAGGCGCCGCCGCGCCGGACCACATGAACTCCGACGGCGAGCGGTTCGACGAGCGCCCCGAAACGGTCCAGCACCGAGTCGCTCACGGGCACGCACTGCGTCTCGGGTACGACGAATTCCTCGCTGAAGCATCCGCGTGGGTCGGACAGGCCGAACACCCGGATGCTCGGACAGTTGTTGATCCTGCCGTCGCGGCAGGCGCGGCAGCTGCCGCAACCCGTGGTCGGGTAAACCATCACCGGCTGACCGATCGTGAGACTCGTGCCCGGACCCACCCGCGACACCCGTCCCGCGCATTCGTGGCCGAGCACCGTCGGATATGCGGCGACCGCGTTCCGGCCGCGCAGGTGCGACAGGTCGCCGCCGCAGATCCCGGCCGAGTCGAGAGCGACGAGCACCTCCCCCGCGCCCGGCGCCGCGACGTCACCGTGGTCGAGGCGATAGTCGTTCGGGCCGTCGACCCGAATACTCAAGACTGACATGCGCTTTCCTTTTCGTCGGAGACAGTGACCGGCATCGCGCCGGCTGTGGCGGACCGGTAGGCGGCGTCGATCACCGCTTGCACGGGCAGCCCGGACCGGGCATCGGACAGCGGCGCCGCGCCGGCCGCCCAACTGGCGAAGACGTCCTCGTACAGCGACCGGAACCACGCCGTCATGGACAGCGGATCCGGCCCGGACGCGTCGACGGACCCGTCGACGAGTGGGCGGACGCCGTCGCCGATCTGGACGAGCGAATCCCCCACCAGCCGTAACTGCCCCGCGTCGCCGTAGAGGTGGATCGTCTCGGCTCCACCCGGCCATGCGGCCGTGCTCGCCGTCACCGACGCCGCATGCGTGCCGTGGTCGATCAGGAGGTGAATCGTGTCCTCGGCCTCGAGCCTGCCTCGGCTGGTGGAAGCCGTGGCCACGACACTGCGCGCGGGCCCGGTCAGCGACAGGTAGAGGTCGAGGGTGTGGATGGCCTGGGTGATCAGCACTCCGCCGCCGTCCCGGTCCCGGGTGCCGCGTCCGGCCTCGGCGTAGTAGGAGTCGGGACGCCATAACGGGACGGTGACGGTTGCCGAGCGGAGGGCGCCGATCGCGCCGTCCGAGAGTAGCCGCCGGGCGCGACGCGCCGCCTCCTTGTAGCGGTGTTGCAGCGTGACCGCGGCCCGCACGCCGGATCGCTCGGCGACGTCCACGATCGCCTGTGCATCGTGCAACGAGACCGCCAGCGGTTTGTCGATCACCAGGTCCAGGCCGCGCTCGGCCAATGCCGACGCGACGGCCAGGTGACTCGACGGCGGCGTGACCACGACCGCGGTGTCGGCGTCCAGAGCCGCTGCCGCGTCGAGGCTCGGGAGTATCCGCGCCTCCGGTGCCAGCCGGCGTGCGGCCGCCGCCCGCGTCTCGTCGCGCGTCACCACACCGACCACGTCGGCGTCGACAGCCCGGAGGGCCGTGAGGTGCGCGGCGCTCGCGAGCCCGGCGCCGACCACCACGACGCGACGGGTCACGATGCGGCCTCGACGGCCTTGCGGGAACCCACACTCCGGCCGAGGGTCTCGGGAAGCAGGGCGATGCCGATCAGCCCGACCACGCTCAAACCCATGAGGTAGCTCGCGACGAGCCAGGGCGTTCCGCCCGCGACGGCGACGAGGGCCGTGGCAACCAGCGGGATCGTGCCGCCGACCACGGCGGCCGGGATCTCCCGGGAGATCGCGATGCCGCTCCACCGGATCTTGGTGGGAAACAGTTCGGAGAGCAGCGCACCGCCCGGCCCGGACGTCGTGCCCTGGACGAGGCAGATACCGAGCATCAGCGCCAGTCCGACCATCCACGGCGACCGCGTGTCGAGCATCAGGAACATCGGGAACGGGAAGACGATGCCGAAGATGGCGCCGGACAACAGGACCGGCTTGCGACCGATCTTGTCGGCCAGCCGGCCGAACCCGATGATGACGGGGATGGCGCAGAACTCGGCCACGATCAATCCGATCAGGGCCTGAGTGGAATCGACGCCGAGGGTCTTGGTCACGAACGACAGCGCGAAGACCTGCATGACGTAGGCCCACGGGATCACGAAGCTGAAGAGGGCGAGCCCGCACAGGATGTGCCGCCAGTGGTTTCGGACCGCGTCGACCAGCGGCGCGCGGTCCACCTCACCGTGCTGCGCGGCCTCCTTGAACACTGCCGTCTCGTTGACCTTCAGCCGCAGATAGCCGGCCACGAGAACGATGGCGGCGCTGGCCAGGAACGGAATACGCCAGCCCCAGGACAGGAAGAGGTCGTCGGGCATCAGCGTGAGCAACGCGAAGATCATGGTGGCGCCGCCGGTTCCGACGTAGATCGCCGCCCCCGGATACGCACTGGAGAGAGCTCGCCTAGAGCTGTCCGTGGATTCGGTGACCATCGTGATCGCCCCGGCGAACTCGGCGCCCGCGCCCGCACCCTGGAACAGGCGAAGGACGATCAGGAGAATCGGCGCCCAGATTCCGATCGCGTCCGCGGTGGGCAGCGCACCGATCAGCGTCGTCGAGGCGCCCATGACGAGCAGGGTCATGAGGAGCATCGGCTTGCGGCCGAGCCGGTCGCCGAAGTGCGCGAAGACCAGTCCACCGATCGGGCGGGCGCCGAGTCCGACGGCGAACGTCCCGAACGCGGCCATCGTGCCGGCGAGGGATCCCGCCCCGGGGAAGTAGAGGGGCCCGAAGACGAGGGCCGCCGCGAGACCGTAGAGCGTGAAGTCGTACCACTCGATCACGGTTCCCGCCGCGCTCGCCTTGATCACCCGGCGGCGTTGCTGCCCTGCCGACCCGTGCGGCACCGCGGTCGACCGCTCGGTGCCGAGTTCGGTCATGCCCATCGAGAACTCCTGACTGTGAAGGGGAACTGCCGGAACCCGACTACTATGACCCACGTCACCGAATTTGTAAACGCTTTCTCGGCTTCGCGGAGGATTCTCGTTTCCACAGTTCACAGCAATATGATTGCGGGATGTCGACCAGACCCGGTCAGATACCGCTTTCATTTCTCCGGAGCGCACACGGCCGGTCGCGCGGTCAGGCGGACCCACGTCCGCCGATCGCCAGTGCTCGGGGCGGAGGTAGATGGCGACCTGTTCGCGACAGATTCCGGAGCCCCACAGCGGCGCGGCGGACCGATTGAATGGAACCTGGCGGTTCGAAACGGTTAGATGGGACCTGAGGTTCCGGACAGTGCAGCGTCGTACGTCGAGGTGAACGGAGACACAGATGCCAGGCCCAGTCGCGAGATTGGCACCCCAAGCAGTCCTCACTCCGCCCAGCCCTGCCGCCCTGTTCCTGGTGCTCGTCGCCGGGGACTCCGACGAAGACCGCGCGACGGTGTGCGACGTGATCTCCGGGATCGACGGACTGCTCAAGGCGGTGGGATTCCGCGAACTCGCCGGCTCCCTGTCCTGTGTGGTCGGCGTCGGTGCGCAGTTCTGGGACCGCGTGAGCGCGTCGCCGAAGCCGGCGCACCTGCATCCGTTCGTCCCGCTGTCCGGGCCGGTCCACAGCGCGCCCTCCACGCCGGGTGACGTCCTGTTCCACATCAAGGCCGCCCGCAAGGACCTGTGCTTCGAACTGGGCCGCCAGATCGTTTCGGCGCTGGGCTCCGCCGCCACCGTGGTCGACGAGGTGCACGGCTTCCGCTACTTCGACTCCCGCGACCTACTCGGATTCGTCGACGGCACCGAGAATCCCACCGACGACGACGCCACGGACGCCGCACTGATCGGCGACGAGGATCCCGACTTCCGGGGCGGCAGTTACGTGATCGTGCAGAAGTACCTGCACGACATGAGTGAGTGGAACACGCTGAGCACCGAGGAGCAGGAACGGGTCATCGGGCGCACCAAGCTCGAGAACATCGAACTCGACGACGCCGTCCAGCCCAGCAATTCGCACGTCACCCTCAACAGCATCGTCGACGACGACGGCGTCGAACACGACATCCTGCGCGACAACATGGCATTCGGCAGCCTCGGCGAGGCTGAATACGGCACCTACTTCATCGGGTACGCCAAGGATCCCGCCGTCACCGAGCTGATGTTGCGACGCATGTTTCTCGGCGAGCCGCCCGGCAACTACGACCGCATCCTCGACTTCTCCACGGCGGCCACCGGCACGTTGTTCTTCGTGCCGGCCCGGGACGTGCTCGAATCGCTCGGCGACGAACAGGCAGCCGAGGAGACGGCACCCGAAGACCCGGTCGAGCCCGCCGCGGCCGGCCCGTACGACCTGTCCCTGAAAATCGGTGGTCTCAAAGGAGTATCGCAATGAGTGATTCGAGCAATCTGCACCGCAACCTGGCACCCGTCACCGAGGTTGCCTGGCAGCAGATCGGCGAAGAGGCCGCCCGCACGTTCAAGCGGCACGTCGCGGGGCGGCGCGTCGTCGACGTCGCGGGACCGTTCGGATACTCCTACTCGGCCCACAACCTCGGGCGGGTCACCCCGATCAAGACGTCGGACAGCAGGATCCGCGCGCAGCAGCGACAGGTCGACCCGCTCGTCGAACTCCGGTTCCCGTTCACCCTGAGCCGCGCCGAGGTCGACGACGTCGCCCGCGGTTCGCTCGATTCCGACTGGCAGCCCGTCAAAGACGCGGCGAAGGCCGTCGCGTTCGCGGAAGACCAGTCGATCTTCCAGGGATTCGACGAGGCGGGCATCCGCGGACTCGGACCGTCCAGCGACAACCCGGTTCTCAGTCTGCCGGAGGATCCGCTGCTGATCCCCGACGCCGTCGCCTCCGCGTTGTCGGCGCTGCGACTCGCCGGTGTCGAGG
Source organism: Rhodococcus sp. NPDC127593 (assembly GCF_042671975.1). Lineage (NCBI taxonomy): Bacteria > Bacillati > Actinomycetota > Actinomycetes > Mycobacteriales > Nocardiaceae > Rhodococcus > Rhodococcus sp. NPDC127593. The sequence goes on from NZ_JBHXWI010000041.1 coordinate 91,394, forward strand.
GACCGTATTCGGTGGTGCTCGACGCCGACGCGTACACCGCGGTCAGCGAAACCCGCGACGAGGGGCATCCCGTGTTCCACCACCTGCGCGACCTGGTCACCGGCGACATCATCTGGGCACCCGCCATCAGCGGCGGCTACGTGCTGTCCACCCGCGGCGGCGACAACCAGCTGACCCTCGGCACGGACCTGTCGATCGGCTACGACAGCCACACCGCCACCGAGGTCACGCTCTACCTCGAAGAGACGTTCACGTTCGCCTCGCTCACCGCGGAGGCGGCGGTCGTCCTCGCACGCTGACGCACGCCGGGGTCGTCAGCCGCCGAACAGCAGGTACAGCCCACCGAAGGTGTATGTCACCATCGTGAACAGCAGTGCCAGCTGCCCGGTCAGCTGATGACCCCGGGGCAGGACCCGCACGGATTTGTCGTGTGCCGCAATCACTCCGAGTACGTGTCCGGCGAGGACGCACAGTACCTTGATCGATGCCGTCGCGGCCGGGTGCTCGGACAGCACGTACCAGACCTCGGCGTCACCGAGCCCCAGCGGGTTCCATCCGCGCCCCATCGGGTCGGCCAGCAGGATCACCGTCGCCTGCCCCTTCTCCACCAGATACGTCAGATAGTGGGCGAAGACGTAGCCGATGATGATCGGGATCAGCGAATGCGACAGCAGCCCCGGGAGAGCGGCGCGCTGTTCGGGCCGTAGTCCACCCGTGGCCCGCGAGGCCACCCAGAACGACACCCCGACGAAGCCGATGAAGACCAGGAGCCCGGCGGTGCGTGCGAGGGTGGCGCCGATCGGGGATCCGATTCCGTCCACCAGCCGTGACCACCACGGGAACGCCGAGAAACTGTCGAAGGCCGTGGATCCCAGCAGCGTTGCCATCAGCGCCACCGATCCGGCGCGAACGGGCATCGAACCCAGGTGGTCCAGCGGGTTGCGCAGCACGATCCGGCCGTCGTGCCGGTCCCGGCTCAGCGGAGACAGCCGGGAGGCCAGCGTGCTGTACACCTCGAGCGGATCGCCCCGCTCACACCAGCGCTCGCCGCACGCGAAGGCCCCGGCCGTCGTGACCACGACGTAGACCAGCAGCCAGGTACGCACGGCGGCAACGGAACCCGGGTCGGCGGAGGCGAGTTCGAGCCAGACGAAGGCGAACAGTCCCGCGACCGCGGGCCGATACCCCCACGAGTCGCGGTATCGTGCATTGCCTTCCGCCGGCGAGCGCCCGATCGCCGCGCACACCGACCGGTGAAGCGTGCGGACCGGGGAGAGCACTCGCCACACCGGTCCGAACGCCAGCGACACCGCGACCAGTCCCACCCAGAGCAGCACGTAGAACACGCCCGGCAGTGCATTCTCCGACGATGCCGCGGGTCCGAAGAACGCGGCGAGCGCCACCCATACCGCGAACACCACACCGAACGCCGCCAGCACGTTACGCGTGATCGGCGCGTCGGCAAATCGCGTCACCCAGCCCGGCAGTCTGCGACCCGGACTGTCCGGATCCAGTTTCGGGGTGCGCCACGCGAACGCCAGGACCACGAACGAGACGGTGAGCGCCCAGCTCGCCCCGATCAGCGCATACGTGAACGGGATCGGAAGGTCGGTGGATCCGCCGAGGCCGTGCGCGAGAACAACGGTCATGGACGCACGAGCAGGGTGGCCACCGTCTTACCCGTGTCGTGCAACTCCACCGCCACCTGGCCCGGAACATCCACGGAGAACTGGGTTTCCTGCGTTCCGGGGTGAATCTCGAACGAATGCTCCGGCACGGCGTGCACGTGCAATTCGTCGTCGGCGTCGCTCTCGATCCGCACGGTGACGGTCTCCCCCACCGTGGCCTCGATGCGCTCGTTGTTCGGCGTGACCGATCCGCTGGCGATCACGACGTCGATCACGGCACCGTCCTCCGTTGCCGGCGTGTTGCTCTCGCCTCCACAGCCCGACACCAGAGCGACCACGACAGCAGGTACCACGACAACTCCGGCCAACCGCCTGATCACTAATTTTCCTCGTCTTTCTCATTCGGGCCGTGTTTCGCACTCTCGGCATTCTCGGCGGCTTCCGCCTTGCGGTCCCGGACCGCCAGGTAGATGACCAGGCCGGCCACCAGGAAGGCGGGGACGAACGCGGGAATCGCCAGCAGCACCGAGTGATCGGCGAGGTAGACGACGCCCGGGTCGTTCACCGGATTCATGTCACCTTCACGTCCTCGCGGGTGCCGGTGGTCGCCTGTCCCTGCGTGTATTTGCTGATCCGGCCCGCTCCCCAGGCCAGCGCGGTGATCAGCGCAAGAGTGCACACGAGCACGACCAGCGACGCGGCACCGAACAGCCAGGACGGGTGGTCGAAGTTCCGCTCCCGCTGCAGGATGGTGATCTCCGGGACGAAGTCGCGGGTCGAGGATGCGACGGCGGGGAGTTCCTCGGCGCCGATGCCCGGGTCGCTGGGCAGGTAGATGGGGACGGCTGTCATCGTGCGCCCGTCCTGTACGCGCAGCAACGTCTTCCACGTTCCGTGGACCGGCACAGGTTCGTGAGTCCGGTAGGCGCCGGGCCCGGTGCGTTCGAGTCGGTCGACCGTGAAACCGTTGCCCAGTCCGGGTCCGCCCTGCCAGGACAGAATGGACACCCATTCAGGATTGTCGCCGGCGAGATCGGGTGGGTCGATGCGAACCTCCGCGTCGACCATCCGGCCGCCGTCCGGGGCGGCCTCCGTGAGCGCGATTGTCGCCGTGGCATTCTCCGGGACGGTCGCGACGAGTCCGTTGGCGGTGGCCCCGGCGATCACCACGACCGTGGCGACGACGATGGTGCGGCTGATCGCGGGGCGCGGAAGTCCCTCGGATCGGAGCACCCGTCCGAGCAGCGCTCCGCAGGCACCGGCCGCGATGCCCACGGGCACGGCCATGACCAGCGCCTCCGGCCACATGCTGGTGGGCCAGGGGTAGATGTATACGGCGCCGATCCACAGCGACTCGAGCCACAGCCCGACCGTCGCGACGAGGAGTCCGCCGACGGCACCGAAGGCCACCCGATTCTTGATCAGCGGTGTCAGGGCGAGCAGTTCGATCAGCACGGCGGCGCCGAGGCACAGTTCGAACACGTTCGTGGGGGCGCCGAGAACCGGTCCCACCATCAGTGCCGTGATCGCGCGCACCACGCCGGCCACCGCCACGGCCACGATCGCCGCGAACGGTCCGAGAACGATGCGCGCCGCCACCAGGGTGAACGCGGCCGCGCCGGCGATCATCATCGGTTGCAGGACGAGGCGGAACTGTTCGACGCCGAAGTCGTATTCGATCTGGAAGACGGACAGGCCGATGAGCAGGCCACCGAACGTGCCGCACCGCAGGAACCAGATCAGCCTGCTGTCCTGCTTCGCGTCACCCGGGGTCGCCATCCGGCCCTCGTAGTCCAGGAGCAGGACGCCGATCAGCGACAGTCCCGCACCGCCGATCAGCATCAGGTGCGTCGGCCCCCACAGCGTGACGTCCTGACCGAAGATGCGATGCCAGACGTCGTCGAGCGGGAACCCGATGAGGGCGTACAGCCCCGCACCGGCCACCAGGACGCCGCCGACCGGGACGTACCAGGTGCGGGTGATCTTGATTGCTGCCGGACCGGGTTTCTCGTCGCGCGGCAGGATCATCGCCAGCATTCCGGTGATGAACAGCAGGAAGAGTCCGACGAGGATGAAGTAGTGCGCGGGGTTCGCGAGCGGCCCGTCGTCGCGGCCTCGCCCGATGTGCAGGCTGACGTCCCAGATGAAGCCGAAGAACGCCGTCAGGATGGTCCCGACGAAAGTCACCAGGGGCAGGGCCACCCACGGGGGGCGGTCGAGCGCGCGTGCCGCCGTGTCGGCGGTCGTCTGTAGCCACGTGATCCTGCCTGTGCGGTGCAGGTACGCGATCCACAGCAGACCCACGGTGATGATCGCCGTCGCCACCGTGATCCCGATGATCTGGTCGAACGCCGCACCGCCACCCTCTCCGCCCGATTGGGCAAGAATGAGTGAACTCGGAGTAACAGTAACTTGGCTCACGTGGTGATTATGTGCGCCGCATCCCGAAAACGCCAGACCCTCGACCCCGCACACGGCGGTTCGTAGGCAAATCTATTCAGATCTGCGATCGAACGTAGATATGGCTAGATTCCTCTAGCGACGCCTCGACCAGCGATAACTGCCACCGCCCGCACGGGCAGCCGAGGTAGGTGACGACTCCCGTGCTCGTCCGATGCCGAGATACTTCCTGCCAATCGTGTTCGTGATGTCCGTTCATGCACCCAGCGTGATGTAATGGCATTGTGCATCTCAACCCTTACGGCGAATATGCGGTCACACTCGCCGCCGACCTCGCCAATCACAAGCCCGACTCCACCGGCGAACTAATCGACCGGTGCGTCGAGGCGGGGATCGTCGTCGACTTCCCCGTCACCGACGACGACCTCGCCGACGTGCTCGCGATGCTGGACCAGTGGTCGTCGATCGCGGACACCACGAGCGACGAAGCCCGGGCCGAACAGGTGAACCTCATGCTCACGAAGGCGTCCGCCTACCCGCGACTGACCAACCACGTCGGCGACGGCTGGCACCTCCACTACCGCGACGACCAGCAGTCGCTGGCGGGCGTGCTCGAGGCGCTGTTCTCGGTCGGCACCGCACTGCACCTCGTCGGCCGCGGCATGCACCGGCTCGGCCGCTGCGCACTCGAGGAGTGCACCGCCATCTACGCCGACACGTCCCGCAACGGCCGTCAGCGGTACTGCTCGCCGAAATGCGCGAACCGGGACGCCGTGCGACGCCACCGGGCGCGCTGACCCCTATCGCTCAGTGCGGGAAGTCTTCGCCGGTGTATGCACGCTTCTCCACCAGCACCAGCCAGTTGCCGGAGTTGTCCCGCATCACCGCCTCGACGCCGTAGGGGCGTTCGGCCGGAGGCTGGGTGAACTCGACGCCCTTGGCGACCAGATCCTCGTACGTCTGATGACAGTCGGTGGTGGTCAGCCCGAAACCGCCCATCGTTCCGGCGGCCAGCGACCGGCGGATCGCCTCCGCCATGTCGGCGTCGAGCGGCGGCCCGGGCTTCATGAGCGTGACCTCGAGTTCCGGGTGGTCGGGGTGCAGGATCGTCACCCACCGGAACCCGTCGCCCATCGTGACGTCGGTGCCCTCGACGAAACCGAGCGTGTCGATGTAGAACTTCTTGGCGTCGTCCTGGTCGGTGACCCACAGGGTGACGAGAGAAACGTTGGTGATCATGCGACCAACCTATGTCCGGCGCGACTGCCTGCGCTTCTCGGAAATTGCGGCATTTCTGTCGCTCAGCCCGTGCATGAACACATAGCAGCCGGGGATCCGCGGCGCCCCGTGCTCGGCGAACTTCGCCTGGTACACCGACGGTGACGTGCCGACCAGCTGACGGAACTTGGCACTGAACGACCCGACGCTGGTGTACCCGACGAGGTGGCAGATCTCGGTGACCGTCAGGTTCGTCGCCCGTAGCAGGTCCTGGGCGCGCTCGACGCGACGCTCCGCGAGATAGACGCCCGGAGTCCTGCCGTAGACCCCCGCGAAGCAACGGAGGAAGTGGTACTTCGACACCCCCGCCGTCGCCGCGAGTTCGCCGAGGTCGAGCGGTTGCGCGTAGTCACGGTCGGCGAGGTCGCGGGCACGGCGCAGGTGCGGGAGCAGTTCCCTCGGCACTCGCGCAGTTGCTGGCATGCCCTCAGTCTGGCAGTGACTACCGACTCGAGGACAGGAACGCCGTCGACCCGGACAGGTCGCCGGGGCGGTGACTGCGCGACTGCACGAGCCCGCGACGTTCGAGGATCGGCCGGACCCCTTCGCCGAAGTTGAAGGCCTCTTCGAGGTGCGGGTAGCCGGAGAGGACGAAGTGATCGAGCCCGAGCGCCGCGTATTCGGCAATGCGGTCGGCGACCTCCTCGTGGGAGCCGACCAGCGCGGTGCCTGCGCCGCCGCGGACCAGTCCGACACCGGACCACAGGTTCGGGGCCACCTCGAGGGCGCGCGCTCCAGCCTCCTTCGAGTAGGCGCTCCCGCCGCCGTGCAGTTCACGCATGCGGCGCTGGCCTTCGGAACCCGACCTCGCCAGACTCTGCTGCGCCTGCTCGACCGTCGCCGGGTCGAGCGCGGAGAGCAGGCGATCGGCCTCGGCCCACGCCTCCTCGGACGTGTCGCGGCTGATCACGTGCAGCCGGATGCCGTAATCGAGCGTGCGGCCCTGGACGTCCGCGAGGTCGCGGATCCAGGCGATCTTCCCGGCGACGGCGCTCGGCGGCTCACCCCACGTGAGGTAGGTGTCGGCGAACTGGGACGCGACGGTTCCCGCGGCCGGCGACGACCCGCCGAAGAAGATCGGCGGCACCGGGTCGGGGATGCGCTGCAACTGGGCGTTCTCCACCCGGAGGTAGTCGCCCGCGTAGTCGACCGGTCCGGTTCCCGCCCACAGCTGCCGGATGACGTCGAGGAACTCGCCGCAGCGGGCGTAGCGCTGGTTCTTGTCGAGGTAGTCACCGTAGGTGCGCTGCTCGTGGTCCTCACCGCCGGTGACGACGTTGAGCAACAGCCGCCCCTGCGACTGCCACTGGAACGTCGCCGCCATCTGTGCGGCCAGCGTGGGGCTGAGCAGGCCCGGCCGCAGCGCGACCAGGAACTTCAACGTCTCGGTGGTCTCCAGCATCATGGCCGTGGTGAGCCACGCGTCCTCGCACCACGCACCCGTGGGCGTCAGGACCGATTCGAAGCCGTTCGACTCCGCCGCCGCGCCGATCTGATTGAGATACCGCAGCGTCGCCGGACGGTCTCCTGCCATGGAACTCCCGTGACCACCCGCCATCAGGTTGCGGGAATCACCGTAGGTGGGAAGGAACCAGTGGAAATGCAGAGACACGCGCGATCCTCTTGTCGACGACAGATGGGCAGCGCAGGACAGTTCAACAACGACGAAGCCGGCGCGCGAGGGTTTCGATCACCGTGATTCGGAGTAGTGCCCGACCGCGGCGAGCAGGGTTACGGTCGCCGCGCTATGACTACGCTGTCCGACGCCCCGTACACATCCTCGACCGAATCCGACCTCGAGCGGCGCAAGCGGCTCCGCACCGTCGTCGCCGCCAGCCTCCTCGGGACGACCGTCGAGTGGTACGACTTCTTCCTCTACGCGACGGCCGCCAGCCTGGTGTTCAACCAGCTGTTCTTCCCTGATCAGAGTTCGTTCGTCGGCACCATGCTGGCGTTCGCCACGTTCGCGGTCGGTTTCGTGGTCCGGCCGATCGGCGGAGTCGTCTTCGGCCACATCGGCGACCGCATCGGACGCAAGAAGACACTCGCGCTCACCATGTTCATCATGGGCATCGCCACCGCTCTGATGGGTGTGCTGCCCACGGCCGCGCAGGTCGGGGTGATCGCGCCGATCCTGCTGCTCCTGCTGCGCATCCTGCAGGGATTCGCACTGGGCGGTGAATGGGCGGGCGCAGTGCTCCTCGCCGTCGAACACAGTCCCGCGAAGAAGCGCGGCATCTTCGGCAGCATCCCCCAGATCGGACTGGCGCTGGGGCTGGCCCTGGGCACCGGCGTCTTCGCCGCGTTGCAGGTGATCTTCGACGACGCCCAGTTCCTCTCCTACGGGTGGCGAATCGCCTTCCTGCTGAGCCTGATCCTCGTGTTCGTCGGATTCGTGGTCCGGCTGAAGGTCGAGGAGACTCCGGCGTTCCAGGAGGTGCACGACCTCTCGAAGCGCTCCTCCGCTCCACTGAAGGACGTGTTCCGCGGCCGGGTGCGCCGGGGCACCGTCCTCGGCCTGCTCTCTCGCTGGGGTGAAGGCGCCGCGTTCAACACGTGGGGTGTCTTCGCGATCACGTACGCGACCAAGAACCTGGAGTTCGCGAAGATTCCCGTCCTGCTGGTCGTCACCGTCGCCGCGACGGTCATGGCCGTGCTCCTGCCGTTCTCCGGTCTGCTGGTCGACCGGTACGGCGCCAAGAGGATCTACCTCGTCGGGATCGGGGCCTACGGACTCGCGGTCTTCCCCGCGTTCGGGTTGTTCGGCACGGAGAATCTCATCCTGTTCGGTGTCGCGATGGTGCTGGTGTTCGGCGTCATCCATGCACTCTTCTACGGGGCGCAGGGCACGCTGTACGCGAGCCTGTACCCCACCGAGATCCGGTACACCGGTCTGTCCGTGGTGTATCAGTTCTCCGGGATCTACGCGTCGGGCGTCACGCCGATGATCCTCACCGCCCTGATCGCCGTCGGCGGCGGAACTCCCTGGCTGGCCTGCGGATACCTGGTCGCCACCTCGGTCGTCAGCGTCGTGGCGACGGCTCTGATCCGAAAGCAGGACCTCTACCTCTGAGACCGCCGAACTCTCCGAACAGGCTCTGACAGCCAAGTTCGATACACTGGTGTATCCGATACGCTAGTGTATCGACGGCTGCTGTCGACCCGATCGGAGGAGGGACCATGCCGACGTCACCGGCGCGCTCCTCCGAGCCTGCCACCGACACACCCCGCCGGGTGACGAAACGGCGAGGCCAGACTCGTCGGCGTCTGCTCGACGCCGCGGTCGAGGTGTTCGCCGAAAACGGCTTCGGCCGGTCGACGGTCGAGCAGATCTGCGAACGCGGCGGCTACACCCGCGGCGCCTTCTACTCCAACTTCGCCTCGCTGGACGAGATGTTCTTCGCCATGTGGGAACAGCGCTCGAGCGCGATGCTCGCACAGATCCGGGTGGCCGCCGACTCGTCGAGCATCGACCTCTCGGGGCTCACGCCTGCCGAAAAACTGCGCGCCGGTACCGAACTGGTGCTCGGAGTCGTCCCCGTCGACGACCAGTGGTACCGGATCAACGCGGAATTCACCGCACACGCCCTGCGCAACCCGTCGCTGAAGAAGGCCCTCGCAGCGCGTGAGGACACGATTCTGGAGACCATCGTGCCGATCCTCGAGAAGGCGCTGCACCGGCTCGGGCGGCGCGTCGTCGGCGATCCCCGGGTGCTGGGCCGCGCGCTCGTGGCCCTGCACGACGGCACGAGCGTCCAGTGCCTCATCGAGGACGACGACGCGTCCGCCCGGGACCTGCGTCTCGAACTGTTCACCCACATCGTGGCCGCGTACACCGAAACCGACACCACCCACACCCACACACACCGGAAAGAGGGGTCCTCGTGACCGAACAGGCTGATGTGATCGTCGTCGGCGCCGGACTGGCCGGACTCGTCGCCACCTACGAGATGGTCAAGGCGGGCCGGAAGGTCCTCGTCGTCGACCAGGAGAGTTCCGCGAATCTCGGCGGGCAGGCCTTCTGGTCGCTCGGCGGCCTGTTCCTCGTCGACAGCCCCGAACAGCGGCGCCTCGGCATCAAGGACTCGTACGAACTGGCGATCCAGGACTGGATGGGCACCGCCGCGTTCGATCGCGCCCGCGAAGACCAGTGGCCGCGGCTGTGGGCCCAGGCGTACGTCGAATTCGCGGCAGGCGAGAAGCGTCAGTACCTGCACGACCTCGGGCTGCGTCTGATGCCGAACGTCGGGTGGGCCGAACGCGGACGCGGATCCGCTCTCGGACAAGGCAATTCCGTTCCGCGCTTCCACATCACCTGGGGCACCGGTCCGGGTGTCGTCGAAGTCTTCCTCACGCGCGTGATGGCCGCGTCGAAGCGGGGCCTCGTCACGTTCAAGCACCGTCACCAGGTCGACGAGATCGTCGTCACCGACGGCGCCGCCACCGGCGTGCGCGGCACCGTCCTCGAACCGTCCACCGAAGCACGCGGTGTGAAGAGTTCGCGCACCGCGGTCGGGGAATTCGAATTCTCCGCGCAGGCCGTGGTCGTCACGTCCGGCGGCATCGGCGGCAATCCCGAACTGGTCAAGAAGAATTGGCCCGCCCGCCTCGGCAAGGCTCCCGAGAACATGCTCGCCGGCGTCCCCGCGCACGTCGACGGCCGCATGCTCGAGATCACCGAGAACGCCGGCGGCAACATCGTGAACCGCGACCGCATGTGGCACTACACCGAGGGCATCCAGAACTGGGACCCGATCTGGCCGAACCACGGCATCCGCATCATCCCCGGACCGTCGTCGATGTGGTTCGACGGCAACGGCAAACGCCTCCCCAGCCCCAACTTCCCCGGTTTCGACACCATGGGAACCCTCGATCACATCATGAACAGCGGCCACCACCACACGTGGTTCGTCCTCGACCAGAAGATCATCGAGAAGGAGTTCGCGCTGTCGGGCTCCGAGCAGAATCCCGACATCACCGGCCGCGATTTCAAACTGCTCGCCGAACGCCTCAAGAAGGGCGCACCCGGTCCCGTCGAGGCGTTCAAGCAGCACGGTGCGGACTTCGTCGTCCGCGGCAATCTTCGCGACCTCGTCGACGGCATGAACGCCCTCACCCCCGAGGCACCGCTGAAGTACGAGGACCTCGAACGCGAAATCGTGGCCCGCGACCGGGAAGTGAAGAACAGCTACACCAAGGATTTCCAGATCATGGCGATCCACAACGCACGGAATCTGCTGGCCGACAAGATCACCCGCGTCGTGAGCCCCCACGAACTTCTCGACCCCAAGAACGGGCCGCTGATCGCGGTCCGGCTGCACCTGCTCACCCGCAAGACCCTCGGCGGCCTCGAAACCAACCTCGATTCGCAAGTGATCAGGCCCGACGGCACACCGTTCGAGGGTCTCTACGCGGCCGGTGAGGTCGCCGGATTCGGCGGCGGCGGCGTCCACGGTTACAGCGCACTCGAGGGCACCTTCCTCGGCGGCTGCATCTTCTCGGGCCGGGCCGCGGGTCGCGCGCTGGCCCGGCACCTCTAGAAGCCTAGAAGCGGCGTAGCCGGTTTTTGGGGTCAAGTTTGTGGTGTATGGGTCACGTTCGACTGCTTGATGTTTCATGCTGCGAGTTGCGCTGTGGCGGTGAGGGTATCGACGGCGGTGCGGTACGCGGTCGTTGCCGATCGTAGGGGGCCGGGAGTGGTTGTCGGGGTGGCGAGTTCGG
>NZ_JBHXWI010000042.1:0-41796 GCF_042671975.1 Rhodococcus sp. NPDC127593
GCCCTGCGCCGCGAAGTGCGCCGCCTGCTGGCTCGAGCCGCACTGGCGGTCGACGGTGGTGGCCGGAACCGAATCCGGGAATCCGGCCGACAGCAGCGCCGTGCGGGAGATGTTGAGGGCCTGCTCGCCGGCCTGACCGACACAGCCGCCGATGACGTCGTCGACCTGTGCGGGGTCGATGCCGTTGCGTTCGACGATGCTGCGCAGCACGTGCGCCAGCAGTTCCACCGGGTGCGTGCCCGACAGCGCGCCGCCGGGCTTGCCCTTACCGGAGGCGAGGCGCAAGGTATCGATGATTACTGCATGTGTCATGGCTGAGTTCCCTTCGGTAGGCCTGAACCCTGTCGGCGAGAGGCCGGGGTCAGCGGTATCACTGCGGCATCCCCGCTCGAACAATCGGAGTCGATGCGCCGGCCGAATTTGCCGTGGGTGACGGCCTGCGTGCACTTCCGCCGGCGCATCGCATGTCCAGGAGCCGGCGCGATTCCTCCGGAAGTGTCGAGTGGGGAATGGCTCACAGGTTACGTGATCATCCTATAGTTGGATGTCCATGTATGTCTAGTGAAGGCGGCCTCCGGTCCGGCCCTGCAACCTTCCGCCGTTCCCGGCCAACTGCGTTGGAGCGGGGTGCCACTACCGAGCCGCCGGTTCTAGAGGGGCAATGGACGGTTGTCTACCACGCTTTTCATGACGAGTGTGGAGCTGAGGCGCCCGACGCCGGGGAGGGTGGCGAGACGTTCGTCGTAGAGCGTCTGGAAGTCGGGCAGGTCGCGGGTGATGACCCGCAAGAGGTAGTCGGGGTCGCCGAAGAGTCGTTGCGCTTGCAGGACATGGGGAATGGCAGCTACGGCCTGTTCGAATGCCTCGATGGTGTCGCGGTCGGCGGCGCGCATGGTGACGAAGACGAGCGCCTCGAATGTGAGTCCCAGCGCGCGGGCGTCGAGCTGGGCACGGTAACCAGTGATCGCGCCGGAGCTCTCCAATGCGCGTAGCCTCCGGTGGCAGGGCGAGATGCTGAGTCGGACTCGATCGGCGAGTTCGGTAAGGGTGAGGCGACCATCCTGCTGGAGTTCGGCAAGAATTTTCCGATCTACTGTGTCCATGTGGAAGATTTTCCCCCAAACGTGCGGTGTTCAGGGAATCTTTGGCAACACTTTCTGCCCGATTCTTTCTAATCTTTCTTATCGGAACCGCCGGGCGTTCTGGTGTTCCGAGAGTGTGAAGGATGAGTGAGAGTCATGGCGATCGGTACCGTTGCTGCGTTCTGGGCGGTGTCTTTTCTGTTCGTGCTGACGCCGGGCGCGGATTGGGCGTACGCGATCGCGGCGGGGTTGCGGCATCGCAGCGTGGTGCCGGCGGTGGGTGGTCTGTTGTCGGGGCACCTGGTGATGACCGCGGTGGTGGCTGCCGGCGTCGCCGCGCTGGTTTCCCGCTCGCCGTTGATGCTGACCGCGTTGACGGCGAGCGGGGCGGCGTACCTGGTGTGGCTGGGGATCACGATGCTTGCAAAACCTTCGGCGCCGCCGCAGGCCGGTCCGGAGCAGGCACCGGAATCGTGGGTGCGGCAGGCCGTCAAGGGCCTGGGGATCAGCGGGCTGAACCCGAAGGTGTTTCTGCTGTTCTTGGCGCTACTGCCGCAGTTCACCGACTCGGGTGCGCGGTGGCCGCTCGCGGTGCAGATCGTGCTGCTGGGTGCCGTGCACACGGCCAGCTGCGCCGTGATCTACACGGGTGTGGGGACGGGGGCGCGGGTGGTGCTGCGGGCACGACCCGCCGCGGCACGGATGGTGACCTGGGTGTCGGGTGCGGCGATGATCGTGATCGGTGTGGTGCTGCTGTTCGAGCGGGTGGCCGGATAGGACTCGGCGACAGCGGTATGTTCACAAGCGTTGTGGGCCTGCCGATGCCGGCCATGCCCGGGGGAACGGAGCCCGCAGCGCTTCCGGCAAGACCGGGGTGAATTTGGCGGCCGCTTGTAGTCGGTTGTCCCGAAGCGCGGCGGCGCCGCTGCGGACCATCGTTTCGACCAGTTCGGCGGCGAGCGCCTCGGGGGTGAGGCGCAGCAACCGAGCGGCGTCGGTCAACCACGCGCGCGCGTGCAGATAGGGCTCCACTTCGTCCACGAGGACTCCACCTCGAATCATCAACGCGAAAGCGAAGATTCGCCGGATGCCGTACCACACCGCGCCGTCCGGGTCGTCGACGAGACGCCGGCCGCGACGCAGTGCGCTGGCGAACGCGGCTATGGGATCGGCGGGAATCGGCCCGTGGGCGGGCAGCAGCACCCGCGGCTCGAGGTCGGCCAGTCGTTGCAGCGAGGCGACGTTGGTAGCCGCGGCGCCGGGTCCGTCGAGGGCGAGATTGACCCAGCCGACGTCGTAGTCGGACAGCGCATCTCCCACTATCAGTAGTCGCTCCTCGGGCTGCCACAGCGCCAGGTGGCTGGGAGTGTGGCCGGGCGTGTGGAGTACTTTCCAGTCGGTGTCACCGAGCCGGAGTAGTTGCCCGTCGTCGAGCGGCTCGTCGACGGTGTACGGGGCGACCGGCTGGTCGAGGTACTCCGCGAGACAGCAGCGCGGGTCCCGTCGGGCGATGGCGTCGGCGTCCGGGGCGCTGGCCGCGATGCCGGCGCCCCTCGCCTGCAGGAGTGCGTTGCCGCCGACGTGGTCGGCGTGCCAGTGGGTGTTCACGACCCGGGCGAGGTGATCGCTGTGCGCGCATACCCAGTCGGCTGTCTGCTGCGCATGACCGACGAAGCCGCTGTCGACGAGCGCCGCTTCCCGCCCGTCGATCAGCAACAGGTTGGCATCGGGAAACGGTCTGCGCTGCCAGATCACCCAGTCCGGCAACCGCTCTGCGCCATTGGTGTCCACTCCGGTCACCAGTCGGCGGGGCGGCCCTTGAGTTGTTCCCAGTACCGGCGGTGGGCGCGCCGGGACGGCTCGCTCGTCATGCCGGCGGCCAGTTCCTTCCGGTCCAATGGGTCGGACAGGTCCGCGATGTCGCGCAGGGCGGGGGCCTGCAGAGCCTGCTTGGTGTAGGCGTAGTTGCCAATGCAGTCTTCGGGAGTCAGCTCGGCGAGGGCGACGGCCCGGTCGAGCAGCTCCTCCGCCGGCACCACCTCATGCAGAATCCCCATTTCATGTGCTTCCTGGACGGAGAAGATCTCCCCTTGCAGGCACGTTCGCGACGCCACCGGCTGCCCCCATGCGTAGGCGAGCATCCGCAGATACACCGCGGGCATCGGGATCCCGATGTTGACCTCGTTGATTCCGAACCGGGCGTCGCCGGCGGCGGCGACCGTGCGATCGCACACGGCGGCGGTGATGAGACCTCCGGCGAAGGCGTGCCCGTTCACCGCGGCCACCGTCGGTCGTGGGTAGGTGAACAACCGGATATTTGTTGCCCGGTAGTCCTGGAACCACGATGCGACCTGCGCCTCGTCCCCAGCGAAGAGCCGAAAATGCTCGGCCAGGTCCAGTCCGGCGGAGAATCGGGTTCCGGTGCCGGTCAGCACCACCGGCGACTGCGGATGGTCGCGCTCGAGTCGATCGAACGCATCGTGCAGGTCGGCGAAGAAAGCGCGGTTCTGCGCGTTGACCGGGTTGGTGTTCATCGTCACGACCGCAACGCGACCGCGCAATTCAATTGTCCAGCTCATGCAATTTCCTCCGTACAGGTTGACGTGAATGTGGTTCGAGTTTGGGCGTGTTCGGGCCTACAGCCCGAGGATCTGGAGAGCCTGTTCGCGCATGTCGACCTTGCGGACCTTCCCGCTGACGGTCATCGGGAACTCGTCGATGCAGTGCACGTAGCGCGGGATCTTGTAGTGCGTGAGTCGGCCCGTGCAGAACTCTCGGAGGTTGTCGGCGTCGATCTGCTCGGCGCCCTCGCGTAGTCGCAGCCACACCATCAGCTCTTCGCCGTACTTGTCGTCGGGTACGCCGATCACCTGGGCGTCCAGGATGTCGGGATGGGTGTAGAGGAACTCCTCGATCTCCCGCGGGTAGATGTTCTCCCCGCCGCGGATCACCATGTCCTTGATCCGCCCGGTGATCGCGACGAACCCGTCCTCGTCCATGACCGCGAGGTCGCCGCTGTGGATCCAGCCATCCGCGTCGACGGTCTTGGCGGTCTTCTCGGGTTCGTTCCAGTAGCCGAGCATCACCGAGTAACCGCGGACACACAGCTCACCGGACTGTCCGGCGGGCATGGTCTCGCCGGTCGTCGGGTCGACGACCTTGACCTCCACGTGCGGGTGGGCCCGCCCGACAGTGGACACCCGCCGGTCCAGGGAGTCGTCCACCCAGGTCTGGGTGGAGGCCGGGGACGTCTCGGTCATCCCATACGCGATTGCCACTTCCGGTGCCCACGCCGTGACCTGCTTCATGATCTCCACCGGGCACGGTGAGCCTGCCATGGCTCCGGTGCGGACCGACGACAGGTCGTATGTGCTGAAGTCGGGGACGTTGAGCATGCTGATGAACATCGTCGGAACCCCGTATACCGAGGTGCACTGCTCCTGCGCGCACGCAGTCAGCACGGCGACCGGGTCGAAGGCCGGCGACGGAATGACGACACAGGCGCCGTGCGTGCTGGCCCCGAGGTTGCCCATCACCATGCCGAAGCAGTGGTAGAACGGCACCGGCACGCAGATCCGGTCGAGTTCGGTGTACCCGAGCAACTCGCCGACGAAGAACCCGTTGTTGAGGATGTTGCGATGCGAGAGGGTGACGCCCTTCGGCGACCCGGTGGTTCCGGAGGTGTACTGGATGTTGATCGGATCGTCCGGGGAGAGGCGGCGCTGCACCGCGGCCAGCCGATCCGGCGCCAACCGGCTACCCCGGTCCAGCAGACCCGCCCACTCGTCACTGCCGAAGAACACCACTCGCTCCAAACCCGAAGCTCGGGGCGACACTTCGGCGACCATCGCCGCATAGTCGGAGCCCTTGAACGACGGCAGCGTGAAGACCACCCGGATCCCGGATTGGCCTAGCACGTATTCGAGTTCATGGGTGCGGTATGCGGGGTTGAGGTTGACCAGGATGGCGCCCACCTTCGCCGCGGCGTGCTGCACGATCACCCATTCCGCGCAGTTCGGTGCCCAGATCCCGATCCGATCACCGGGAGCGATTCCGTCGTCGAGCAGGGCCGAGGCCAGCGCATCCACGTCCGCGCGCAGTGTGGTGTACGTCCATCGGCGTCCGCTGGGAACGTCGACCACTGCCTCGCGCTCGGGAAACCTCGAGACGGTCTGGTCGAAGTTGTCGCCGATCGTCATCTCGAGCAACGGCCGCTCGGTCGGACCGACGGTATGACTCAGCCTGGTGTTCATGTGTGCTCCTCCATTCTCTGAGAGAAATGTGACCCGGGAAACGAACGAGCGGGACCCCCGAAGGTAGGTCCGGGGGCCTTGTACCCCCCTTGTGGGGTACGACGTTGCCACGGTGTGACGGCACTCACTAGCCTCGTCATCAGATGCTTATTTGGAGGCGGACGTGACCATGTCTTTCGACACCGATACGCCGATCGAACGGCGCATCCTCGCGCGCTCGCTGGAGACTCTCCGCAAGCACGCCGGTATGGACATGGTGTTCGGTGGGCCGGTGCATCACGGGGCAGCGGCGATGGAGATCACCGACCTGACCGGGGTCCGCACTCGCTCGGCGGTGAACCTGGTGGTCCGCAACGGTGAAGGGCTCGGCGGCAAAGCATTGATGCTCGCCCGCCCGGTCTCGGTGGCCGACTATTTCTCGGCGCAAGGCATCACGCACGTCTATGACCATGCCGTGCGACCGGAGGCCATCGAGACCCTGGCTGCGCTTCCGATCATCGTCGACCGCGTACCCCGGATCCTGATCTACCTGGCGGCCCGCACCCATGTTCGCCTGGGTGACCGCTGGTTCGACAGTTTCACCCCGTTGGTCCGTCGGCTCGAACGCGACATCGCGGTCGAGGACGAAGTGCGGCGGCGGCTGAGCCTGATGCGTACCGCTACCGAGGCCGACCGGGCAGTGCTCAGCCGTGCCGACCTGTACGACATCGCTCAGGAACTGACGGACCTGGCCGGCCAGATCGAGGACGAGACCCTGCGCGCCCGGCTCGAGGCGGTTGGGAACCGGTTTGCGCCCGTGCTGGGGTCGGCCGGATCGCAGGAACCGCCCACCCTGCTCCGGCCCCGCGAGATCGACGTGCTCGAACACGTCGCACGAGGTCTGAGCAACCGTGAGGTCGCGGAGGCCCTCGGTCTGCTACCCAATACGGTCAAGTCCTACCTCAAGAGCGCCATGCGCAAACTGCACGCGACCAACCGCGTGCAGGCGATCCTCGCCGCCCGCGAGCGCGGACTCATCCGCTGATTCCTCCCGCCTGCAACGTCGCACGCACCGAGGACCCTCCCCCAGGCCTGTCTGCGCACACCGCCGCCGGTCGAATCGTTGACCGCGGCAGACCCTGGTATGCCCGACGCCTACCCACGAAAGGGGCTACCCGGCAACACAACCCACTTTGGGGGGTGTGGCACCCGATGTAACGGCGCTCACACTGCTCGTCGTACCTCAGCTCCTCCGCCAGCGGGCGGACGGGCCCACCGAGCAGGAGATCACGATGTCCCGAACCGTCGACCCGGTGAAAAACCCACCGACCACCCCGATGCGTCGCGTCGCCATAGCCAGCTGCACCGGCACCACCATCGAGTTCTACGACTTCTTCATCTACGGCACCGCGGCAGCATTGGTCTTCCCGAAGGTCTTCTTCCCCGCCCTCGGTACGGCAGCCGGCACCGTCGCATCCTTCGCCACCTTCGCCGTCGCGTTCGTCGCCCGGCCCCTCGGCGCCGCGATCTTCGGCCATTTCGGTGATCGGATCGGCCGCAAGAAGACACTGGTCAGCACACTGCTGCTCATGGGGATCAGTACCGTGCTCATCGGACTGCTCCCCGGTGCCGCCACCATCGGCGTGGCCGCACCGCTCGCGCTGATCGCACTGCGGATTGCGCAAGGCCTCGCCGTCGGCGGTGAATGGGCAGGGGCAACCCTGCTGGCCACCGAATACGCCCCCACCGGCAAACGAGGCCTGTACGCGGTGTTCCCACAACTGGGGCCCTCGCTGGCCTTCGCTCTGTCCAACGGCACCTTCCTGGCGGTCAACCTCTTCGTCGGCGAAACCTCGCAAGCGTTCCTCGACTACGGCTGGCGGATCCCGTTCATCGCCAGCGCCCTGCTCGTGCTCATCGGCCTCTATGTCCGGCTGAAGGTGGAGGAGACCCCGATGTTCGCCCGGCAGGCCACCCAGACCCGCCGTGCAAGCGCAGGCCCGCTCCTCGGAGTCTTCAAGAACCAGCCCCGTGAGCTGCTCCTCGCCGCCGGATCCCTGGCGATGATGTTCGCATTCTTCTACATCGGCACTGCCTACCTCACCTCGTACGGCACCGCCACCCTCGGCCTGAGCCGCACCACCGTGCTCTCCCTCGGCCTGATCGCCGCCGTCGTCTTCTGTGCGGCGATCATCCTGTCCGCCATCTACTCCGACCGAATCGGCCGCCGCAAGATGGTGCTCGCCTCCTGCATCGTGGCCATCCCCGGAGGGCTGGTGCTCTTCCCCCTCCTCGACACCGGCTCCCCAGCGGCGTTCCTCGCCGGCCTGGCCCTCGCCCTGGTCATCATGGGCGTCTCCTACGGGCCCGCGGGGGCACTGCTTCCGGAGATGTTCCACACCGAATACCGCTACACCGGCGCCGGCATGGCCTACGCCATCGCCGGAGTCATCGGCGGCGGCACGGCACCCATGCTTGCCGCGGAACTGACCTCTCGATACGGCAGCACCGCGGTCGGGTGGATGCTCGCCGGCTTCGGCCTTCTCAGCTTCGCGTGTGCCCTCGCACTGCCCGAAACCCGGCACCGCGTCATGGAAGAGACCGGGACCGACGACAGCCGGGCGTCCCACCCCGTTTCCGAGACCGCCTGACCCGACGGGCCCTGCGCCCGTCGTCGGGACCGCGGCACAGCCGCGCACAGCCGGCGGCGGGCGCGTTGGACCGTTGCCTTCGCAATCTGAGAGACGTAGTAATGACGAACACGATCGACGCCTGGATGCAGCACCCGACCCAGCGGTGGCTCGACATGCCCTTCCTGGACTCCCTGCGACGCTGGTCGAAGGGAATCATTCCCGAGGCCGAACCGCCGGTGTCGTGGACGCTCGAGCGCATGGACGAAGCCGGCGTCGAATTGGGCATGCTCAGCGCCTGGCACGCCCCAATGGGACCGCTGATCAGCAACGACGAGGTCGGGGACATCGTCAAACGCCACCCGGACCGCTTCGTCATGGTCGCCTCCGTCAGCCTCCGACAGCCGATGGATGCCGTCCGAGAACTTCGTCGAACTGTCGAGGAATACGGCGCCTGCGCACTGCGGATCCTGCCGTGGCTGTGGAATCTGCCGCCGGACGACCGCCGCTACTATCCGCTGTACGCGGCGTGCTGCGACCTCGACATCGCCTTCTGCACCCAGATCGGTCACACCGGCCCGCTGTGTCCCTCCGAACCCGGTCGCCCGATCCCGTACCTCGATCATGTGGCACTCGAGTTCCCGGAACTGCGAATCATCGCAGGTCATATCGGTGTGCCCTGGACCAATGAAGCCATTTCACTGGCCACGAAGTACCCGAACGTCTACATCGACACCTCCGCGTACAAGACCTCCCGCTATCCGGCGGAGATCGTCGACTACCTCCGCGGGCACGGCCGGCACAAGGTGCTGTTCGGTTCCAACCACCCCGCGTGGCCGGCACCCGACTGTCTGTCCGGGCTCGACGAACTCGGGATCGATGACAACACCCGCACGGCGTTCTTGCGCGACAACGCAATCCGCGCATTCAATCTCCCGTACTGACCAACAACTGCCGAGGATGCACATGTTCACCAACGACTTCACCCAGACCTTCGGAATCGATCACCCCATCGTGTGCGGCGGCATGACCGCCGTCGGCACCGCAGACTTGATCAGCGCCGTGGCCAACGCCGGGGCACTCGGATTCCTCACCGCCCTCACCCAACCCACCCCAGAAGCGCTGGTCAAGGAGATCGCCCGCTGCCGCGACCTCACTGACAAACCGTTCGGCGTCAACCTCACCATCCTGCCGACCATCCAGCCGGTCCCCTACGACGAATACCGCGACGCCATCATCGACAGCGGCATCACCATCGTCGAAACCGCCGGCGGCAACCCACAACCGCACCTGCCCGCATTCAAAGCGGCCGGCGTGAAGGTCATCCACAAGGCGGTCTCGGTCCGGCACGCCGTCAAGGCCGAGCAACTCGGAGTCGACGCGGTCAGCATCGACGGCTTCGAGTGCGCCGGGCACCCCGGTGAGGACGACGTCCCCGGGCTCGTGCTCATCCCCGCGGCGGCCCGGGCACTGACCATCCCGATCATCGCCAGCGGCGGAATCGCCACCGGCGCCGGACTTGTCGCCGCCCTCGCGCTCGGCGCATCCGCCGTCAACATGGGCACCCGATTCATGGCAACCACCGAGGCACCCATCCACGACAACGTCAAACAACAGATCGTCGACAACACCGAACGCGACACCGTCATCGTCTTCCGCGAGTTCCACAACTCCGCCCGCGTCGCCCGAAACTCGATCTCCGAAGAAATCGCCACCCTCTCCCGCCGACCGGATGCCACTTTCGACGACATCGCCCATCTCGCCAGCGGCGCCCGCGGCCGCGAGCAGGTGTACGGCAACGGCGACGTCGAAGGCGGGCTCTGGTGGGCCAGCCAAGCTCAAGGCCTGATCCACGAAATCGGCAGCTGCGAGGAAGTACTCGACTCGATACTCACCGAAGCCCAGCACATCATCACCCGTAAACTTCGCGACCAATTCACCGGCTGAACGAGCCTTCTCACGCGAGACTCAACCAGACAACGCGGCGGTGGTGCGGCCCGGTCGACATTTGTGCCGACCGCGTTGTCTGGTTTTCGCGGATGAAACCGCAGCGCGCCGGCCACATATGTGGCGCGTGTAACATGCTTGCTACGTAAAGCTCGCGAAAGGCAGGTGCCGCACCGGCGGCGCAGTGGGTTGACATGGGTAAAGCCGAATCATTGGATCGCCGAGTCGAGCGTCATTTGCAGGCTCGACTCGAACAACTCCGCCGTGCCAGCGGCCTGCCGGTTGTGCTCGCCGGTACCGCGACACCAAAGGCCGAGGGCAGGCGTCTGCGGATAACCACGCTCTCCGGCACCATCGGCCGGGCACTCCTCGGCCTGGAAGTCGCTGCGGGTCAGGGGATCGGCGGTATCGTCGTCTCCCGTGCAGCCCCCTGCCGGGTGGACAACTACGCCACCGCCAGGTCGATCACCCACGACTTCGACCACATCATCCTCGGCGAAGAGCACATCCACTCGATGTTCGCGATGCCGGTAGTCGTCGACGGTGCAGTGCGCTGCGTCTTCTATGGGGCAACCCGTGAGAGCCGACCGATCGGTGACATCGCCTTGAGCGCTGCCGGGCGCATCGCCGCATCGACGGCCCAAGACCTCGCGCGACTCACGGCGCTCGAAGAACTCCCCGGCGCCGAGCGACCCCGAAACCCGATACTGACGTCCGCCCGAATCGACCGCGCCGTCGACGAGCTCCTGGCAATCACCAGCACCGTGGCCGATCATGCCCTTCGTGAACGGCTCACCCGGATCATCGACGATCTCGGCGGAAACACCCGGGGCCCTGTCCAGCCCCGCCCCGATCAGGTGGCGATCACCCCTCGCGAACTCGACACCCTCCGGCTGGTCGAGCTCGGTGCGAGCAACGCCGTCATCGCCGAGGACCTGGGCCTGAGCCTGCAGACAGTCAAGGCCTACCTCAGCTCCGCGATGCGCAAGCTCAATGCATCCAATCGCACCTCCGCCGTCCACACGGCACGCGCATACGGCCTGCTCTGACCACCTTTCTGCGCCTGATCTGCCCTCATCCGGCCCGATCCGCATCACGGACACATGCCGTCCGTGAAGTACGTCACGAATACCTACTTTTGCGCGTAGTGGGCGCCCCTGACCTCTCCGTAGCGTTCCGGTAGCCCGTTCAGATCGGGGTACGACGCAACGAGGAGGGGGCCATGAGCAACACCGACGGCTGCCTCGCGACGCGTCGCCGCGGAACGGCTCCCGTGCCACACCGGGCGTCGCTACCGGCGCGCTGGTGACGGGACCGATCTCGTTTCGTGTTCAGAGCGCGGCGGTGTTGCGCCCCGTCGGAAGGAATCACCTTGCCCCACATGAGTTATGCTAGTGGCTTCGCGGAAACGCCGCTGATCGGCTGGACCATCGGAGACCAGCTCGAACGCACCACCGAACGCTTCCCCGACCACGATGCGCTCGTCGATATGCCGACCGGGCGGCGGTGGACCTACCACGAGTTCGACGACGCGGTCACCGCTCTGGCGACAGGGCTTCTCGCACTAGGCATCGATAAGGGGGACCGGGTCGGAATCCTCGCCGTCAATGTCCCGGAGTGGGTGCTGGCCCAGTACGCGACCGCGAAGATCGGCGCGATTCTGGTGAACATCAACCCCGCGTATCGCACCCACGAACTCGCCTACGTGCTGCGCCACGCCGGCATCTCCATGCTGATCTCCGCGTCCGGATTCAAGAGTTCCGACTATGTCGCGATGATCGAACAGATCCGACCCGAGATTCCTGCCCTTCGCGAGGTGGTCATCCTCGGCTCGTCGGATTGGGACACGCTCGCCGAGACGATCCCCGACCGCGCAGCGGTTTCCGCGCGATCAGCCGAACTCGATCGCGACGACCCGATCAACATCCAGTACACCTCGGGAACCACCGGTTCACCGAAGGGCGCCACCCTCACCCATCACAACATCCTCAACAATGGCTTCTTTGTGACGGAGGTCCAGCAGTTCACCGAAGCCGATCGCATTTGTGTGCAGGTGCCCTTCTATCACTGCTTCGGCATGGTTCTGGCGAACATCGGTGCCATGACTCACGGTAGCTGCGTCGTCATTCCGTCTCCGTCGTTCGACCCCGCGGCATCGCTGGCCGCAATCGAGGCCGAACGCTGCACGGCCCTGTACGGCGTACCGACGATGTTCATCGGAATTCTCGAACACCCCGACTTCGCCAAGGCCGACCTGTCGAGTCTGCGCACCGGAGTCGTGTCAGGCTCCCCGTGTCCGCTCGAGTACATGAAGCGTCTGGTCGACGACATGCACCTGAAGGACATCACCATCGCGTACGGGATGACCGAGACCTCACCGATCTCCACCCACACTCGGATCGACGCCTCGATGGAACGACGAACCTCCACGGTGGGCACTCCGCTGCCGCACGTCGAGGTCAAGATCATCGATCCGGGGACCGGTCGGACGGTACCGCGCGGTACGACCGGCGAGCTCTGCACCCGCGGCTACCTGGTTATGAACGGCTATTGGAATGAACCGGAGAAGACCGCAGACGCGATGGATGCCCACGGCTGGATGCACAGCGGCGATCTCGCGACGATGGACGACGAGGACTACGTCAACATCGTCGGACGGTGCAAGGACATGGTCATCCGGGGCGGCGAGAACATCTATCCCCGAGAGATCGAGGAGTTCCTGTACATCCACCCCGACGTCGCCGACGTTCAGGTCATCGGCGTGCCGGACCCGAAATACGGTGAGGAACTCTGTGCCTGGATCCGGATGCGGCCGGGCACCACCGCGCTGACCGCGCAGACTCTTCGTGAGTTCTGCGCCGGCAAGATCGCCCACTACAAGATCCCTCGTTACGTCCGGGTCGCGGACGAGTTCCCGATGACGGCCAGCGGCAAGATCCGGAAGGTCGCCCTGCGCGAGCAGAGCGTGCGTGAACTCGACCTCGACGATACCGCTGCTACCGCGTGACCCGCCCGCCGGATCCCCCATCGCCGACCGTATTCATTTGGAGCTCAACAGATCCTCTGCACTGAAGGGAGTTCTCATGACCATCGATATCGACCGCAAGGGCCATGTCGCCGTCATCACCATCAACCGACCCGAGGCGCGTAACGCGCTCGACCCCGAGCACAACGACGCGCTCGGCGCCGCGGTGGCTGATTTCGAAGCCGACGACGACCTGTACGTCGCGGTGCTCACCGGAGCCGGAGACGTGTCCTTCTCGGCGGGCGCCGATCTGAAAACCCTGTTGCCCGCGTATCGATCCCGGGTACTCGCGGGCGAGAAGGCACCGTGGAACTTCGGCGGCTTCACGACCGTCGACCGGAGCAAACCCATCATCGCGGCGCTCAACGGACATGCCCTGGCAGGCGGCTGCGAGATGGCTCTGGCCTGCGACATCCGACTTGCCGCTCCCAACGCGTCGATCGGGCTCGCGGAAACACGGTGGGCAATCATCCCCGGATCCGGCGGAACCGTACGCCTTCCGCGCACGATCCCCGTCGGTGCAGCGATGGAGATGATCCTCACCGGGGACCCCGTCGACGCTGCCGAAGCCCACCGACTGGGCCTGGTGAACCGGGTCGTTCCTCTCGAGCGGTTGGTGCCCGAAGCGGTGCAACTGGCGCAGCGCATCGCCGCCCGCGGGCCCCTCGCGGTCCGTGCCGCCCGCGCATCCGTCCTGGAAAGTTTCGGGGTACCCGAGCAGGAAGCGTTACGGAACGAGTTCGAGCACTTCCTTCGCGTCATGGATACCGACGACGCCGGAGAGGGGTATGCCGCCTTCACCGCGAAGCGGGAACCGACGTACCACGGCCGGTAACGGCACCTCGACAACCAACCAAGGAGTAATGCAATGACAGTCAAGGAAGATAACGACGGCGCCGTCACCGTCCTGACCATCAACAGGCCGGAGGCGCACAACGCGGTGAACATGGCGACGGCCGCCGCGTTGGCGGCCGCCATCGAGCGATTCAAGCACAACGACCAGTCCAGCGTGCTGGTCCTCACCGGCGGTGGGTCGAAATCTTTCTGCGCCGGAGCAGATTTGAAGGACATCCCCGGACTGCTCACCAACGAGGAGTTCTGCGACGCGGTGGGGCCGATGGGCTTCGCGAAGCTCGACCCGGGCAAGGTCACCATCGCCGCGATCAACGGATACTGCTTCGCCGGTGGCCTCGAACTCGCGGCCTGGTGCGATTTCAGGATCGCGGACGAGCATTCGGAGTTCGGGGCCCTGAACCGCCGGTGGGGTGTTCCCTTCTTCGACGGCGGAACCCTGCGTCTGCCGCGGATCGTGGGTCTGAGCAACGCTTTGTGGATGATGGAATCCGGTGTTCGGTTCGACGCGCAGCGGGCACGTGAGATCGGATTCGTTCAGGACGTCGTACCGGCCGGTGAGGCCTTGCCTCGGACGATCGCGCTCGCACAGCACATCGCCGGCTATCCGCAGGAAAGCCTGCGGGCGGATCGCCAGTCCATCCTCGCTTCCGGCGGATATCGGACCGAGGAAGGGCTCGCCCTCGAAGACGACTACCGGCGGGCATCGCTCGACAACCCGGAAGTGCTGCAGCGACTCGAAGCCTTTGCCAGAGGCGAACGCCCGGAGTCACCGCGGCCGGCGTGAGCCCCAACTCGATTCGCAACCGAACGCTGCGGGTTGCCCCGGCAACCGCAGACCAGAGAACACCGCACTCGGTGAGTGCCGGTCAGGAGAATTTCTGATGATTGATCGCAATGCAATGTACATCGACGGAGCGTGGACGTCGGGTACGACGGAGACGATCTCGGTGGAAAACCCCGCCACCGAAGAGGTGATCGGTGTCGTCCCGAACGGCACCGCCGCCGACGTCGATCGAGCGGTCCAGGCCGCTCGTGCTGCCTTTCCCGGGTGGGCCGCGACCTCCCGGGCCGAACGGGCGGCGTTTCTGGGTCGGCTGCACGCCGGACTCGACAAGCGCGCCGCGGAGATGGCCGAGACCATCGCAACCGACGTCGGCACACCGATTCGGATCGCCAGCCGTATCCAGGCGGCGCTTCCCCTCACCGACATCGCCGGCTACATCGACCTGCTCGAGCAGGACGAAACCGAGGAGCGGATCGGGAACTCGCTCATCGTCCGGGAGCCGGCCGGTGTGGTCGCGGCGATCACCCCGTGGAACTATCCGCTGCATCAGATCACCTGCAAGATCGCACCCGCACTCGCGGCCGGCTGCACGGTGGTCGTCAAGCCGAGCGAGGTGGCCCCGCTCGCGGTGTACCAGCTCTTCGATGCCATCGACGAGGCCGGCTTTCCCCCCGGTGTGGTGAACCTGATCAGCGGCTACGGCGCGGGCGTCGGTGAAGCGTTGGTGACCCATCCCGAGGTGGACGTCGTCTCGTTCACCGGCTCCGTCCGCGGCGGTGCGCGAGTGGCCGAACTCGCGTCCCGGTCCATCAAACGCGTCACCCTCGAACTGGGCGGAAAGTCCGCCAACGTGATCCTCGACGACGCCGACCTATCCACCGCGGTGAAGGTGGGCGTGGCGAACGCCTTCCTCAACGGAGGCCAGACCTGCACCGCATGGACCCGCATGCTGGTCCCCGCCGATCGTCACGACGACGCGGTCGAGCTGGCGAAGATCGCCGCGGAAGGATTCTCCCCCGGCGATCCCCTGGACCCGAAGACGAAGCTCGGACCGATGGTGTCCCGCGCCCAGCGCGACCGTGTCCGCGAATTCATCAAGACGGGGATCGACGAGGGCGCCCGCCTCGTTGCCGGCGGCCTCGAAGCACCCGATGGCGTCGAACGCGGATACTTCGTGCGACCGACCGTCTTCGCCGGTGTCGACCCGGATTCGGTGATCGCGCAGGAGGAAATCTTCGGTCCGGTGCTCTCGATCATCCCGTTCGAGAACGACGACGACGCCCTCGCTATCGCGAACAATTCGTCCTTCGGCCTGCACGGTGCAGTCTGGTCCTCCGACCCGGATCGGGCACTGGCCTTCGCCCGGCAGGTGCGCACCGGGCAGATCGACATCAACGGTGGCGCATTCAACCCGCTGGCGCCGTTCGGCGGCTACAAGCAGTCCGGCGTGGGCCGCGAAATGGGAAGGCTGGGCCTCGACGAGTTCCTCGAGACCAAATCCATCCAATTCTGAAAGGAATATCTATGACGAAGCGAGACTCGAAGACGACCGAAACGGGGTCACCCGATGACCGCCGCTGAGCCCTCGGCCCTGACCCGCGTCGAGGACCGGGTGGGCCGGATCACCCTCAACCGACCCCGCGCCATCAACGCTCTCGACCACGGCATGGTCCGCGCAATCAGCGAGGCACTCACCGCCTGGGCAACCGACGACCGTGTCGACACCGTGGTGCTCGACGGCAGTGGCGAACGTGGCCTGTGCGCCGGGGGCGACATCCGCTCGATCTACGATGACGCCCGCACCGGCGGCAGTGCATCACTGGCCTTCTGGCGCGACGAGTATCGGCTCAACGCCTACATCGCTCGCTACCCGAAACCCTATGTGGCGGTGATGGATGGGCTGGTGATGGGCGGCGGTATCGGCGTCTCCGCACACGGTTCCCATCGACTCGTCACCGAACGCACTCGGATCGGGATGCCGGAGGTCGGCATCGGATTCACCCCCGACGTCGGCGGCACCTACCTGCTCTCACGCGCACCGGGTGAACTCGGCACCTACGCTGCACTGACAGCGGGGCAACTGTCCGGCGCGGACGCCATTCACGTCGGGTTGGCCGACCACTACGTGCCGAGCAACAAGCTTCCCGCACTGGTTGCCGCACTCGCGACGATGCCTCCCGATGCGGCGGTGACATCGGTCGCCGAAGCGCCACCGACCAGCCCCCTCGCCGACCGGCGGGAGTGGATCGACGCCTGCTTCAGCGCCGACACGGTCGAAGAGATCGTGGCCCGGCTCCGGGCGGCCGGGCCGGGCACAGAAGCGAACGAGGCGGCGGACAATGTGCTGGCAAACTCGCCGACAGCGCTCAAAGTCACACTGCGCGCCCTGCGATCCGCCGCCACTCTCCCGACGCTCGAGGCCGCCATCGACCAGGAGTACCGCATGGCGGTCGCCGGTCTACGGTCCCCGGACTTCGCCGAGGGCATCCGCGCGCAGATCGTCGACAAGGACCGCAGCCCGCGGTGGTCTCCCCGCACGCTCGAGCAGGTCGACGATGCGTTGGTCGATCGGTTCTTCGCCGCCCCGGACAGCGGTGACCTCGGGCTCGTACCCGCACAGGTATAGCGCAGCCTCGGATGCAGCGCACACGGAAGTGCCTTGACCGACGATGCCGCACGGTGGTGCCCGCGAACTTCACGTCCTTCATGCCGGATACGCCTCCGGCGGCACTGGAACCGCGCTACAGCTACCGACTTTCGGGTGTACCGCGAATGTGACTCACATCATACGGTTTTCGTAATCGACCATCCGGCACCATTCTTTCAGGAGCAACCGTGAGCGCACCACCACCCATCACCGTCGACGACGGAGGCATCCCCATCACCCGGCAGCCTCGGCTACGGAAGGTTGCGATGGCCAGCTCGATCGGCACGACCATCGAGTTCTACGACTTCTTCATCTACGGCACCGCCGCTGCGCTGGTGTTTCCCACCGTCTTCTTCTCGAGCATGCCGCCCGCGGTCGCCACGTTGGCGTCGTTCGCGACATTCGCGGTGGCGTTCTTCGCCCGGCCCGTGGGCGCAATCCTCTTCGGCCACTTCGGAGACCGGCTCGGGCGCAAGCGAACCCTCGTCTGGACACTGCTGATCATGGGCGCCGCCACCGTGGTGATCGGTCTGCTACCGGGCAGTCAGTCAGGTGCATTCGGCCTGTTCCCCCACGGAATCGGGGCAGCAGCGCCCGTGTTGTTGGTACTCATGCGATTCCTGCAAGGGTTCGCCGTCGGCGGCGAATGGGCCGGCGCCGTGCTGCTCACCGCCGAGTACGCGCCGAAGAACAAACGCGGCCTGTACGCGATGTTCCCGCAACTGGGACCCGCGTTCGCGTTCTTCCTCTCCAGCGGAACATTTCTCGTCTTCACCCTCGCAGCGGGCACCGACGCCGGCGCCGACAGCGCCTTCATGTCGTACGGCTGGCGCATTCCGTTCCTGCTGTCAGCTCTGCTCGTGGCGGTCGGGCTCTGGATTAGGCTCTCCGTGGACGAAACTCCGGTCTTCAAGGCGGTGCAGCGCCGCGCAATTACCACTGGCAGCAACAAGCTGCCATTTCTCGACGCGATCCGATTCCAATGGAGGGAGATCCTGATCGCCGGTGGCGCCCTGGCCAGCCTGTTCTCGCTCTTCTACATGGGCACTGCGTTCCTGACCAATTACGCCACCAAGAATCTCGGCTTCTCCCGCACGACCGTCCTCGCGATGGGCATGTTCGCCGCCGTATTCTTCGGGCTGGCCATTGCCGTGTCAGCGATGTGGTCCGACCGGATCGGGCGACGCAAGGTCATCATGGTCTCGTGCGGTCTCGCAGTTCCCTGGGCACTGGTGATGTTTTCCATTCTCGACACCGGCAATCTGGTTCTCTACGGTGTCGGCCTGATCGGCACGCTGATCATTTTCGGCATCGCCTACGGCCCCGCAGGCGCCGCGCTTCCCGAGTTGTTCCACGAGCGGTACCGGTATACCGGCGCCGGGCTGGGCTACAACCTGGCCGGCATCCTCGGCGGCGGCATCCCGCCGCTGCTCGCTGCGGTGTTCGTGGCCAACGGAGACGTCCTGTACGTGGGGATCATGCTCGCTGGTCTGTCGGCTGTCAGTGTGTTGTGCACCTACCTGATGGTCGAGACCAAGGACCACCGGATCGTTGAGCTGGACGCCGACACCGACAATTCCGATCGCGCCACAGAGGACACCGGCCGCCGGAGCGTCACCACCTGACGAACGCACCGGCCGCCGGTCATTCCTCGATGGCTCCGCCTATCGAGCGGAGGTACTGACGGAACGTCGTGCCATCCCGGTCTCGGGCCGCGAGGTACTCGGTGAATCGGGCTTGATCTCTGAAGCTTGTGCCGACGTTCATCTTCGCTGCCTGGTGTCGTTCGGTGTCGCGGATCGTGCTCGCCGACTCGGCGATGTCGGCGGCGCGATCGAGCGGTAGGAACAGGACACCGTCGTCGTCGGCGAGGACGAAGTCGTCGACGGTGACGGTGTACCGGCCGCACCAGGCGGTGCGCAACGCATCCCGTTCCTGGGTGTCGAGGCGCTGCGGTCCTGCGGGCAGCGCTCCCTGACTGAACACCGGCAGTCGAATGCTCCGCAGCTCACGACTGTCACGGTGCAGACCCCAGATCACGACACCGGATAGGCCGGCGTGGCGAGCTTCGAGAGTAATGAGGTCGCCGACGCAGGCTTCGTCGTCGCGGCCGGCGTTGTCGACTACCAGGACGTCGCCCGGGTCCGCGTGTTCGATGGCTTCGAGAAAGACGTCGAC
The DNA here is from genome assembly GCF_042671975.1 of Rhodococcus sp. NPDC127593. Taxonomy (NCBI): domain Bacteria; kingdom Bacillati; phylum Actinomycetota; class Actinomycetes; order Mycobacteriales; family Nocardiaceae; genus Rhodococcus; species Rhodococcus sp. NPDC127593. The sequence goes on from NZ_JBHXWI010000042.1 coordinate 19,381, forward strand.
GCTGCCGTAATGGCGTGCGGGCCGGGCACGTCCGACGATGTGGGTGTCGTCCCACAGAGGCCGAACATTCGCGGGCGCCTGTCGAACCGGGATGTCGAGGTGCATGATCGCATCGGCAACGTGCGGGGTTGTCAGGTCCAGGTAGGTTCGTTGCAGGTCAAGCGGATTCATCGGGGTTGTCCTCTACGGCGAGCTCGGAGACCTTCAGTTCGCGCAGCAAATACGAACTCGAATTCGGCAGGTCGATCATGCTGTGATTCTATTCGCGAGGGCCGGTCAGATCTTTCCATCTTTCCGCGGGACGTCGGCGGTTTGCGCAAGGTTTCTGCGTAGTTGCGGCCGTCAGTGCGAGAATCTTCCAGCGGCGGGTGTCAGCAACGACAATCGCGGTTATCGCAGGGGTCGGCAAGGCCGCCGAATACGCCGCCGGGCACCCGCTGACTGGGTGCCGCCGGCAGCAACTGTCGGTTATCTACCTGGGACCCATGCGGATGGCGCCGTCGAGGCGGATGGTTTCGCCGTTGAGCATGGCGTTGTCGATGATGTGCGCGGCGAGGGCGGCGTATTCGGTGGCCTTGCCGAGCCGGGAGGGGTGCGGCACCTGCTGTCCGAGGGACTTCTGCGCCTCCTCGGGAAGACCGGCCAACATGGGCGTTTCGAAGATTCCGGGTGCGATGGTGACGACGCGGATGAGGTGGCGGGCCAGTTCGCGGGCGATCGGCAGTGTCATCGCGGCGACGCCGCCCTTGGATGCCGCGTAGGCGGGCTGGCCGATCTGGCCGTCGAACGCGGCGACGGAGGCGGTGTCGATGATGACGCCGCGTTCGCCGTCGACGGGTTCGGTCTGGGCGATCTTCTCCGCGGCGAGGCGGAGGACGTTGAAGGTGCCGACGAGGTTGATGCGGACGACGCGCTCGAAGTCTGCGAGGGGAAGGGCACCCGCCTTGCCGAGAACCTTTCCGGGCGTCGCAATTCCGGCGCAGTTGACCACCACGCGGAGGTCGCCGAGCGACGCGGCGAAGTCGATCGCGGACGTGACGTCACCGGCGGAGGTGACGTCGGCGGCCGTGAAGTAGGCCCCCTTCCCGATCTCCTTGGCGGCCACTTCCCCGTCGGATGACGGGAGGTCGAGCAGCACGACCTGGGCGCCGCGCTCGTGCAGGGCCCGGGCGGTGGCGTTGCCGAGTCCGGATGCTCCGCCGGTGACGACAGCGACGGCTCCATCGATCTTCACAAAGTTCTCCTCGAATAGGGTTGCGGCAGTGGTGGGAAAGGGGGGTCGTCAGGGGACGCGCAGGATCAGGGCGTCGCCCTGTCCGCCGCCGCCGCACAGGGCGACGGCACCGGTGCCGCCGCCGCGGCGCTGCAACTCGAGCGCGAGGTGCAGGGTGATGCGGGCGCCGGACATGCCGATCGGGTGGCCGAGGGCGATGGCACCGCCGTTGACGTTGACCCGGTCGGGGTCGACGCCGAGTTCGCGGGTCGAGGCGATCCCGACCGCCGCGAACGCCTCGTTGATCTCGATCAGATCCAGCTCGGCGGGCGCGATGCCCGCTGCATCACAGGCTTTCGCGATGGCGCCGGACGGCTGGAACTGCAGACCCGAATCCGGTCCGGCGACCATGCCGTGCTCGCCGATCTCGGCCAGCCAGGTCAGCCCCTCGGCCTCGGCGCGCTCCTTGCTCATCACCACCACGGCGGCGGCGCCGTCGTTGATCGTCGACGCGTTTCCCGCGGTGACCGTGCCGCCGTCCCGGAACGCGCCACGCAACCGCGCCAGGGTTTGGGCGGTGGTGTCGGGGCGGATGCCCTCGTCGCGGCGCAGCCAGGTGCTCTCGCCCCTGCGGGCGGGGATCTCCACGGCGACGACCTCGTCGTCGAAGATCCCGTTGTCCCAGGCCTTGGCCGCCAACTGGTGCGAGCGGGCCGCGAACGCGTCCTGGTCCTCGCGGGCGATGACGTCCTTGTCGTTGCCGGCCTCGGTGAGCAGACCCATCGGCTGATCGGTGAACGCGTCGTGCAACCCGTCGAGGGCCATGTGGTCGACGAGGGTGACGTCGCCGTACTTGAAACCGCCGCGCGAACCGGGCAGCAGATGCGGTGCCTGGCTCATCGACTCCATGCCACCGGCGACAATCACGTCGAACGCGCCGGACCGGATGAATTGGTCGGCGAGGATGATCGATTCGACCCCGGACAGGCACACCTTGTTGATGTTCAGCGACGGCGTGCTCATCGGGATGCCGGCCTTCGCGGCGGCCTGGCGGGCGGGCATCTGGCCGGCGCCGGCGGTGAGGACCTGTCCCATGATGACGTATTGCACCTGGTCCGGGGCGACACCGGCCTTGCCGAGCGCCGCGTCGATGGCGATTGCGCCGAGGTCGGCGCCGGAGAACCCGGCGAGGGAACCCTGCAGGCGGCCGATCGGGGTGCGGGCGCCGGCGACGATCACAGAGGTGGGCATGTGAGGAGGAGCCTTTCTCGGGGGGGGGGTGCGTCAGTTCGCGGCGAGGGTGCGGCTGATGACCAGGCGCTGAATCTGGTTGGTGCCCTCGAAGATCTGCGTGATCTTCGCTTCCCGCATGTACCGCTCGACGCGGAAGTCGCGGGTGTAGCCGTAGCCGCCGAGAACCTGGACGGCGTCGGTGGTGACCTTCATCGCGGCGTCGGTGGCGACGAGCTTGGCGACGGACGCGTTGCGGGAGTACGGCAGGCCGGCGTCGCGGCGGCGGGCCGCGTCGATGTAGGTGGCGCGCGCGGAGTCGACGGCGGCGGCCATGTCGGCGAGCAGGAAGCCGAGCCCCTGATGGTCGATGATCTTCTTCCCGAACGCGGACCGTTCCTGGGCGTAGGCGACGGCCTCGTCGAGGGCGGCCTGCGCGAGTCCGACAGCGACCGCGGCGATGCCCAGGCGTCCGGAATCAAGTGCGCTGAATGCGATCTGCAGACCCTGACCCTCCGCGCCGATGCGTCGTTCCACGGGCACGAAGGCGTCGTCGTAGTGCGCGGACGTCGTCGGCACGGCGTGCAGGCCCATCTTCTCCTCGGGCTTGCCGAACGTCAGGCCCTCGGTGTCCTTCGGGACCAGGAAGCAGGAGATTCCCTTCGATCCCTCACCGGTGCGGGCGAAGAGGTTGTAGAAATCGGCGATGCCGCCGTGGGTGATCCACGCCTTCGCGCCGTTGACGACGTACCCGCCATCGGTCGCGGAGGCCTTGCAGGTCAGTGCGGCGGCGTCGGATCCGGCCTGCGGCTCGGACAGGCTGTAGGCGCCGATGGTGTTGCCGCCGAGCATCTCCGGAAGCCACCGCTGCTTCTGCTCGTCGGTGCCGAACGCCATCAGCGGGTGGCAGGCGAGGCTGTGGACGCTGACCGCCACCGCGACCGCGGCCCAGCGGGCGGCGATCTCCTCGAGCACCTGCAGGTACACCTCGTAGGGCTGTGCGCCGCCGCCCCACTCCTCCGGGTACGGCAGGCTCAGCAGTCCGGCCTCGCCGAGGGTGGCGAACACCCCTTCGGGGTAGGTTTCCGCCTTCTCGTGCTCGTCGACGATCGGCGTCAGGACCTTGTCGGCGACGTCACGCGTGAGCTGGATCAGGTCACGGGCTTCGTCAGTAGGCAGCAAGCGATCGACGGCCACGGTTTCTCCTCGAGAAGGCTACGGAAAACAGTACTGGATTACGCCCCAGGGTACTGATTGCGAAATAGTACTGCAAGGCATCGCCCAGTACTATTTCTGTCATGGAGCAGCCCACCCGACCCGGTTTCGCCACCCGACGGCGCACCCAGCTCTTCGACGCCCTCGTCGACCTCATCCTGGTCGAGGGGTTCGCCCACCTGACGCTCGACGAGATCGCGAACCGGCTGCGCTGTTCGAAGTCGACGCTGTACACCCTCGCCGGCAGCAAAGAGCAGCTGGTCCGGGCCGCCACGGTGCACTTCTTCCGCCGCGCGACCGAGGACGTTGAGTCGCACATCGAGCCGATCACCGGGGCCCGCGAGCGGATCACCGCCTACCTGTCGGCTGTGGGCACCGCCCTCTCGGCCGCATCCGACCAGTTCATGGCCGACCTCGACGCCTTCCCGCCGGCGCGGGAGGTGTACGAACGGAACACGCAGTTCGCGGCCGGTCGAGTCCAGGAGCTGATCACCGAAGGCGTCGCCGGCGGGGACTTCCGCGACGTGCATGCCGCCTTCGCCGCCGACCTTGCCGCCACCATGATGGTTCGCATCCAGCAGCGCGGGGTCCGCGACAGCACCGGACTCGACGACGCGCACGCCTACGCCGAACTCGCCGCCATCCTCACGGGCGGCATCAGCGCCTGACCCGTGTCACCTTGCTTGGGTGCCGAGTAGTTCCGCGGTTCTGCGCAACCGCATCAGCACCTGCAGATCGAGAGCCTTGTCGGGGTCTCGCCAGTCCGGGCCGAGGAGGCGATCGAGCGCGTCGAGACGCTGATAGAGGGTGTTGACGTGCACGCCGAGACTCGACGCGGTCGCCGAATGGTGGCGGCCGTGAGCCAGATACTCCGACAGCGTCTCCAGTAGTGGCACTCCCCGTTTGGCCTGCTCCGCCATCAGCGGCCCCAGTTGCGCCTCGGTCAGTTCGTCGAGGTGCTCGCGCGCCAGGTGGCTCAGCAGGATCCGGTAGATGCCCAGCCCGCGCGCGGACGAGACCTCCCCCGCGCGTCCCAGTGTGTCGAGCACGTCGACGGTCTGCTGGGCTTCGACGTAGGCGTGCGCGAGTGCTTTCGCACCACGCGCGGGTTCCGCGATACCGATCGTCGCGTCGAGCCGTCCGGCGGTGAACACCGCCTGGACGGAGGCGGAATCCTTGGCGGGCACGACCGCCAGCGCTCGGGAACCATGTTCCGCTGCAACGGTTCCCGATGGGAAGGGCAATGTCCCGAGAGCGGTACGGGCCGACGTGTCCTGGCCCGTGGCGATCGCTACGGCGACGCAGTACGTGGTGTCGGGGTTCAGCCCGGCCAACCGCAGTTGGCGGCGCTCGTCCTGTGCGGTGGCGGCGGGATGGGTCAGCAGGTCGACGAGAAAAGCATCCCGTGCGCGACGTGTCGCCTCCCCCGCGGCACGTTCCTCGGCGAGCGACAGCGCGATCGCGGGCGCCGCGCGTTCGAGCAGGAGACGAGTGGTCGGCTGCCCGGCTCCCACGGACAGCAGCGCGCCGAGCATTTCGCCGGCCGCCGCGACGCGCTGTGCGATCACCTCGCCGCGTTCGGTGTGGTCCTTCTTCCCGGTTCGCAGCTCGCGGACCGCCGCCGACACTTCGTCGGCGTGCGGCATCAGTTCTACGGGTAACGCGGATTCGTCCTGCACGAAATAGGCCGGTTGCCGGGACAACTGAGCGACCTCCTGCACCAGACGCTGCACTCCCGCCCCGAGCAGCACCACCTGAGTCAGGGTTCGATCCCATTGCAGTATCTGTTCGAGCTCGATTGTGCGCTGAGACAATTCGGCGTTCACCGATTCGAGCCGTGCAACGGTGTCTCGCTCACGGTCCAACGAGCGAACGTTCTCGATCGCGATCGCCGCATGGGCTGCCAGCGCCGACAGCAGCGCGATCTCGGATTCGGTGAAGGCCCGCTCCTGACGCTTGCACGCGAACAGTGCGCCGATGACGCGATCGGCGACGCGCAGGGGCACCCCGAGCAGGCCGCGCATGTTCTCCGACCGCGCTGCGCTGTCGGCTCCGGTGATGTGCCGGAACGCCGGTTCGCTCTGGTAGTCGGGCGTCCACTCCGGCGCGGACCTGCGGACGATCAGGCCCACGAGCCCTTCGTCCAGGGACAACCGGATGCCGACGAGATTCGGGGTCAAGGCCCCGCTGGTGACCTCGATGACGAATTCCTCGTCGTAGACCGATCCCATGTAGGCGAGATCCACACCGAGTAGTTGCCGGGCCTGATCGACCACTTCCTGCAGCAACGCCCGGCCGTAGCGGACCGTCGTCAACCGGACGGCGATGTCGTTGAGCGCCGCCAACTCCCTACTGCGCTGTTGGCGTTGGTCGAGCTGCGCCCGGAGCCGGAGCGCGGCGTTGGCTTCGCGTTCGACCGCGGCCCTGTCGGACGCGTCGGATTCCTCGATCAACGTGCGACGGAGGGCATCGAGTTCGTCGATGGGTGCGTCGTCGAGCAGCAGTTCCATCCAGCCGCGATCGGCAGTACTCACTGGTGCCTCCATCCATGGATCCCTGGATTTGATAGATGAAATCTACATTGGCCGAGATCCAGATCACAGCTATGTTCGAGGCATCACCTTCTCGCCCGCAAAGGACTGGTTTTCGCCATGTTGAACGATGCACTGTTGGCATCCCTTCCCGCGGATCGCGTCGTGCGCGACCTCGACGTCGTCGCGAAGTACCAGCACGATGAGGCAGAGTGGGCGCCGTACGCCGCCCCGATCGCTGTCGTCAGGCCCCGAACGGCCCTCGAAGTCCAGGCTGTCGTGCGCGCCTGCCTCGACCACGACACCGCCGTCGTCACGCGGGGCGCCGGGACCGGCCTGTCCGGCGGAGCGAACGCGACCGACGGCTGCGTCGTCCTCGCGCTCGAGGGCATGAACGCGATCAAGGAAATCGATCCGCTCGAGCGGTACGCCGTCGTCGAGCCCGGTGTGGTGAACGATCATCTCCGCGCCGCGTGCGCCGAACACGGACTCTGGTATCCGCCGGATCCGGCCAGTTCGCCGTGGTCGACGATCGGAGGGAACGTTGCCACCAACGCCGGCGGCCTGTGCTGCGTCAAGTACGGCGTCACCCGCGACTACGTGCTCGGCATGCAGATCGTCACCGGCACCGGTGACCTCGTGCGCCTCGGACGCAAGACCGCCAAGGGTGTGGCCGGTTACGATCTGGCGGGCCTCATGGTCGGCTCCGAGGGAACGCTCGGCGTCATCACCGAAATCACCGTCAAGTTGCGACCACTCCAGGACCCGCAGCGCACGGTGGCCGGCTACTTCGACTCCATAGTCGACGCGGGACGCGCCGTCAGCGCGGTGGCCGCGGCCGGGCTCACCCCGTCGGCGCTCGAACTGGTGGACAAGCAGTGCCTCATCGCCGTCGACGCGTGGAAGAAGATGGGACTGTCGGTGGAGGCGAACGTCGTGCTCCTGGGCCGCATCGACACCGCGGGAGTCGTCGGCGACCAGGAAGCGGAAAAGATGCTGTCGTGCTTCGACGAAGCCGGAGCCACGTGGTCTGCCGTCTCCACCGACCAGGAGGAGGCGGACGCGTTGTTCGCTGCGCGTCGTCTGGCCTACCCCGCGATGGAGCGACTCGGACCCGTCCTCACCGAAGACGTGTGCGTCCCGAAACGGGCTGTCCCCGAGATGCTTGCGCGCATCGAACAGATCGGCATCGCCCACGAGACCACCATCGCCAATATCGCACACGCCGGCGACGGAAACCTGCACCCGCTGCTCATCACACCCCGCGACGACCAGGCGGCCCGCGCCCGCGCGCAGGCCGCCTTCGCGGACATCATCGACGCGGCATTGGAACTCGGCGGCACCGTCACCGGCGAACACGGCGTCGGTCTACTGAAGATGGACGGCCTTGCCCAGGAACTCGATCCGGTCGTGCTGTGCATGCATCGATCGGTGAAGAACGCCCTCGACCCACACGGCATCATGAACCCCGGGAAGATCTTCTCGTAACCCGCTTTTCGCGCGAAACCCGGACGCGCACGGCCTGCACTCGAGCCGTGACACGCGGCGGTCCGGCCTGCTCACGGCGGCCGCGGCCGAGGCCGATTCTCTCCATTCATCCACTCGCCACATGGGTGATTTCTCCATAGTTTCGAAGCGATCCGGCTCATACAGTGGTCCACATCACGTCGCCCCGTCGGGCGACCAATCCTCAGGAAGTCGAGACATTCATGCCGTCTGTACTGCAGAAACCCGAGATCGAGGCGAGGGTGGTCCGGAAGGTCGCTCGGCGGCTCATTCCGTTCCTCGGCCTGGCCTACTTCGTCAACTATCTCGACCGCACCAATATCGGGTTGGCGAAACTGACCATGAGCGAGGAACTCGGACTCACCGAGACCATGTTCGGTCTGGCCTCCGGCCTCTTCTTCATCGGATACCTCCTGTTCGAGGTGCCGAGCAATCTCGCGCTGCACAAGTTCGGGGCACGCCGGTGGATCGCCCGGATCATGCTCACGTGGGGAATCATCGCGGCGGCCATGGCCTTCGTACCCAACGTCGGCTCGCTGTACACGCTGCGCATGCTGCTGGGTATCGCCGAGGCAGGATTCTTCCCGGGCGTTCTGCTCTACCTGACCCTGTGGTTTCCGCGCGCCTATCGGGTCCGGCTGATGGGCCTGTTCCTCCTCGCGCTCCCGGTGTCGTCGGCGCTCGGAGCCCCGTTGTCGAGCGCCATCATTCAATACTGGGACGGGCTGTTCGGACTGTCCGGGTGGCGTGTCATGTTCCTGCTCGAGGGGATTCCCGCCGTCGTGCTCGCGGTGGTCACCTGGTTCTACCTGACGGACCGGCCCTCGCAAGCCAAGTGGCTGGACGAGGACGAAAAGGTGTGGCTCACTGGTGAACTCGAGTCCGAGGCGTCCGAATCCGGTTCTCATATCAGCGGATCGGTACGCCGGGCACTGACAGATTCCCGCGTCTGGATGCTGGGGCTCGTCTACTTCGGGATCACCTACGGCTTGTACTCGCTCAGCTTCTTCCTGCCCAGCATCGTCGCCGGTTTCAAGAAGACGTTCGACACCGACTTCTCGCTGTTCACCACCGGGTTGATCGTCGCGGTCCCGTTCGCGGTCGGTGCTGTCGCAATGGTGTTGTGGAGCAGGCACTCCGACCGGACCGGTGAACGGATCTGGCACGTCGCCATCCCCACCCTGATCGGCGCCGTCTCCATTCCGGTCGCCCTGTACATGCAGTCGCCGCTCACGACGATGATCGCGGTAACCGTAAACGCGGTCGGTGTGTTCTGCGCGCTGCCGGTGTTCTGGTACCTGCCCAGCACATTCCTGACCGGCGCGGGCGCCGCCGCAGGCATCGCCGTCGTCAACTCGGTGGGCAATATGAGCGGTTTCGGGGCCCCGTACGTCACGGGTTGGCTGTTCGACGCCACCGGGAACTCACGCGCGGGCCTGTGGGTCGTCGGGGCGGTCATGCTGGTTGCCGTACTGCTGGTTCTCGTGCTCCGATCGCGGGTAAGTCCCACTCGCAGTTCCGAAGACGTCGGCGCGGAAGTCGTCACCGCATCTCACTGATCCGGGAACGGGCGCTGCCGGGCGGTCGACGGCAGCGCCTCGGTCATTGCTCCTCGGCGATCCGCTCCAGTAGCGGGCGGGTTCGGTAGGGGATGGCGTCGCGCATCGCCACGGACACCGTGGTGCGCTCGATCCCGGGCACGGCGAGGATGAGACCGGCGACGCGGTACAGATCGTCGGCATCGACGGCGACCACGCCGATATGCAGGTCCGCCGCCCCGGATATGCCGACGACCTCCACGACCTCGGCGATGTCCCGCAGGTGCTCGATGACGTTCTCGAGGCGATGCTGGTCGACCACCGCGGTGACGAACGCCTGCAAGGGGTACCCCAGATCGCGGGGTGACACGCAGCGGTCGACGGGTGCGAGCACTCGTTGCTCCTCCCAGCGAGACATCCTTGCTTGCACCGTATTACGTGCCATGCCCAGCAAGGAGGCCAATTGCACCCCAGTGGCACGAGGGGCGTCGCACAGGGCGAGTAGCAGCCGGGCGTCGGTCCGATCGAGTTTCGTCATGTAGCGCAGTATGCCAGAGTTCAATGCTTAACATTTGAGCATTCTGCTTATCTTGAGCGACAACACTTGCGCATGATGGATCCTGATGATTGTGTGAATGCAACATTCTGACCGAAACGGTTTCTCGCGGGCGGCGAGCTCTCCCGTTACATCACTTTCGGAGGTTTTCGTGTTCGACAATGACGATGTGGTGCAACTGGTCACCGAAACCGGTGCGCGAGTGGATCATCCGGACTATTCCCGGTACGTCGACGATGTCGACATCACGTCGGTGCGCGCGCTCTACGAAGACCTGGTCGTGGTGCGGCGCATCGACGCGGAGGCGACTGCGCTGCAGCGTCAGGGCGAACTGGGCCTGTGGGCTCCGCTGCTGGGGCAGGAAGCGGCGCAGGTGGGGTCGGCGCGCGCGCTCGGTCCGGACGACTTCGTCTTCGCCAGCTACCGCGAACACGGCGTGGCGTACTGCCGCGACGTCGATCCCACCCACATGCTCAGGTTCTGGCGAGGGTCGACGCACTCGGGCTGGAACCCGTTCGAATACAACATGACGACCCCCGCGATCATCGTCGGCGCGCAGGCGTTGCACGCCACCGGGTATGCGATGGGCATGCAGTTCGACGGCTCCGACGGCGCCGCGATCACCTATTTCGGTGACGGGGCCACCAGCCAGGGCGATATCTCCGAGGCCTTCGGATTCGCCGCGAGCTTCAACGCACCGGTGGTGTTCTTCTGCCAGAACAACCAGTGGGCGATCTCCGAACCGGTCAGCTTGCAATCGCGGGTGAGTATCGCCGCGCGGGGCCGGGGCTTCGGTGTTCCCGGCGTGCGCGTCGACGGCAACGACGTCCTTGCCGTGATCGCCGTGACCCGGGCCGCGCTCGAACGGGCTCGGGAGGGCAGCGGACCGACCCTGATCGAGGCGGTCACCTACCGGATGGGTCCGCACACCACGTCCGACGACCCGTCCCGGTACCGGCCGGCCGCGCTCGACGAGGAATGGAAGCGCAAGGACCCCCTCGACCGCATCCGCGCCCTCCTCGAGTCGGCCGGCGCGATCGACGACGACTACCTCGCCGCCGTGCAGCAGCGCGCCGACGACACCGCCGCGGCGTTGCGTCGCGGATGCCTCGAGACCGTCGAACCCGAGCCGATGTCCCTGTTCGACAACGTGTACGCCGAACCCCATCCCCTCGTCGACGAAGAGCGGCGCCAGTTCGCCGCTTACCTCGACAGTTTCGAAGGAACCGACGCATGAGCACAGCCATCTCCGCGACCGCCCCGACCACGCTTCCACTCGGCAAGGCGCTCAACGCCGGCCTGCGCCGCGCGCTCGAGAACGACCCGAAGGTCGTGCTCATGGGAGAGGACATCGGCAAACTCGGCGGCGTCTTCCGCATCACCGACGGACTGCAGAAGGACTTCGGTCCCAACCGCGTCATCGACACCCCGCTCGCCGAATCCGGGATCATCGGCACCGCAGTCGGTCTCGCGATGCGCGGATACCGGCCGGTGTGCGAGATCCAGTTCGACGGGTTCATCTACCCCGGCTTCGACCAGATCGTCTCGCAGGTCGCCAAACTGCACTACCGCACCAGCGGCAACGTGAAGATGCCGATCACCATCCGCGTCCCGTACGGCGGCGGTATCGGCGCGATCGAGCATCACTCCGAATCGCCGGAGGGCTACTTCGCCGCGACCGCGGGCCTTCGGGTGGTGACCTGCAGCACGGCCGCCGACGCGCACACGATGATTCAGCAGGCCATCGCGTCGGACGATCCGGTGCTGTTCTTCGAACCCAAGCGCCGCTACTGGGAAAAGGGGCAGATCGACCGGGCGGCCGAGACGAGCCCGCTGCACAAGGCCCGGGTGGTCGCACCGGGCACCGACGCCACCGTCGTCGCCTACGGGCCGCTCGTGACGACTGCACTCCAAGCCGCGAAAGTCGCGGCGGGCGAGGGCAGGTCGATCGAAGTGATCGACCTGCGGTCCATCTCCCCGCTCGACGTCGACACTGTCGCCGCGTCCGTGCAGCGCACCGGACGCCTGGTGGTCACCCACGAGGCGCCCGTGTTCCTCGGGATCGGTGCCGAAATCGCTGCCCGCATCAGCGAGCGCTGCTTCTATCACCTCGAAGCACCGGTGGCCCGCGTCGGCGGCTTCACCGTCCCGTATCCGCCGGCGAAACTCGAAGAGCACTTCCTGCCGGACGTCGACCGCATCCTCGACGCAGTCGACCGCACCTTCACCGCGTAGGACCAGGAGTTCTCCATGCCCACTGTCAAGACATTCGTGCTGCCCGACCTCGGCGAGGGCCTCACCGACGCCGAACTGCTGACCTGGCTGGTCGAGGTCGGTGACACCGTGACGCTCAACCAGATCATCGCCGAGGTCGAGACGGCGAAGGCCTCCGTGGAGTTGCCCTCGCCCTACGCCGGAACGGTAGTCGGATTGCACGCCGAGGAGGGGACGACCGTCGACGTCGGAAGCCCGTTCATCGACGTGGCGGTCGCCGGCGAGGACCCGGCGGACGCGCCCGAGTCGACCGCTCCCGCAGCCCCGGCCGAGCGGACCCCGGTCCTGGTCGGCTACGGCGTGGCCGAGGACTCGTCCAGCCGGCGCCGGCAGCGGCGCCCGTCGGCGGGAACCCGGGTCGACGTCACCGCGGCGCCGGGCCCGTCGCGGCCGCTGGCGTCTCCCCCGGTGCGGTTCGCCGCGAAGCAACACGGAGTCGACCTCACCGAGGTGGACGCGACCGGGGCGCACGGTGAAGTCACCAGGGACGACCTCGAGCGCCACCGCACCGCCACCCCGGTGGCGACGTCGGCGGCGACGGTCCCGCCGGATGCCGACGAGGAACGGATCCCGATCAAGGGCGTCCGCAAGCACACTGCCGCAGCGATGGTCCGCAGCGCCTTCACCGCCCCGCACGTCACCGAGTTCGTCACGGTGGACGTCACCCCTACGATCGACCTCCTGGCTCAGCTGCGCGACACGAAGCACTTCACCGACGTGCGCCTGACACCACTGACGTTGGTGGCCAAGGCATTGCTCGTGGCGCTGCGCACCAACCCGACCCTGAATTCGTCCTGGGACGAGGACGCTCAGGAGATTGTTCTCAAACGCTCCGTGAACCTCGGCATCGCGGCCGCCACTCCGCGCGGGCTGATGGTGCCGAACATCAAGAACGCGCACACCCTCGGTCTGCGCGACCTCGCGATCGCCCTGTCGGATCTGACGACCACGGCGAAGGAGGGCAAGACCGGACCCGCCGATCTGGCCGACGGCACGATCACGATCACCAATGTCGGTGTCTTCGGTGTCGACGCGGGCACGCCCATCCTCAACCCCGGCGAGGCGGCGATCCTGTGCTTCGGGGCGATCCGCAGGCAGCCGTGGGAATACCAGGGAGAGATCGCGTTGCGGTCGGTCACCACACTGAGCCTGTCGTTCGACCATCGACTGGTCGACGGCGAGCAGGGATCGAAATTCCTTGCGGCCATCGGTCAGATCCTGGCCGACCCGATGACGTTGATCGCACTGAGCTGAAACCCTGTTCACTTCGACCTTTCCTGCGCGTCCCATGGCGTGCCCGACCGAGGGAGATTCCCCATGTCTGACCAACCGGACGTCCTGATTCTCGGCGGTGGATCCGGCGGGTACGCCTGCGCCTTCCGCGCCGCGCAACTGGGCAAGACCGTCACCCTGATCGAAGAGGACAAGGTCGGCGGCACCTGCCTGCACCGAGGGTGCATCCCCACCAAGGCGCTCGTGCACGCCGCGGAGGTCGCCGACACCGTCACGCACGCGTCGGCCCTCGGGATCGGTGCGACGCTGGACGGAATCGACCTCGGCGGTGTCCACGCGTACAAGAACGCGACAGTCGAACGCCTGTACAAGGGTCTGCAGGGGCTGGTTCGCAGCCACAAGATCGAGGTGGTGCACGGCACCGGCCGCTACGGTGGAGGCCGCACCGTCTACGTCGGCGACCGCACGATCACCGGTACGTCCCTGGTCCTGGCGACCGGCTCGCAGATCCGGAGCCTGCCCGGACTCGAGATCGGCGGCCGAATCCTCACGAGCGACGAAGCCCTGACGTTTCCGGAGCTTCCGAAGCGTGTCGTCGTGCTCGGCGGCGGTGTCATCGGCGTCGAGTTCGCCAGTATCTGGGCATCGTTCGGCGCGGCCGTCACGATCGTCGAAGCGCTGCCCCGGCTCGTCGCGGCCGAGGACGAGTGGTCCTCGAAGCAACTCACCCGGGCCCTCCGCAAACGCGGCATCACGATCATGATCGGCACCCGATTCGCGAAAGCGGTCCAGGACGAGAGCACGGTCAGCGTCATCGTGGAGTCGGGCGACACGATCGAGGCGGACCTGCTGCTCGTCGCGGTCGGCCGCGGACCCCGGACCGCCGACATCGGACTCGCCGAGAACGGCGTCGCACTCGACCCCCGCGGTTTCGTCACCGTCGACGACTCCCTGCGCACCTCGCAGCCGGACGTGTACGCGGTCGGTGACATCGTCGCCGGACCGCAGCTCGCGCATCGCGGATTCCAGCAGGGCATCTTCGTCGCGGAAACGATCGCCGGCCTGAGCCCCACACCGATCGAGGACAGCAGCATCCCCCGGGTGACGTACTCCAACCCCGAGGTCGCGTCGGTCGGGCTCACCGAAGACCAGGCCCGCGAGCGGCACGGAGACGTCGCCACCGTCGTCTACGACCTCGCCGGCAACGGAAAGAGTCAGATCCTCGGAACCAGCGGCGGCGTCAAACTCGTGCGCGCCGGAGCCACCGAGGGGCCGGTCGTCGGTATCCACATGGTCGGAGAACGCGTGGGCGAACTCATCGGCGAAGCGCAACTGATCGTCAACTGGGGCGCCTACCCCGACGAAGTCGCCACACTCGTGCACGCGCACCCCACCCAGGCCGAAGCGCTCGGCGAGGCGCACCTCGCTCTCGCGGGAACACCACTGCACAGTCACAGCTGATCGAACCGCGCGCAGACATAAGAATGTCTTGACAAAGGAGAGGGCTAGAACGTACTAGTTGTAGGGAGCGCCGATATGAGGGAGAGCTGGCATGCAAATAGGACTGATCACCGACTCGGTCAGCCATCTGCCCTTCGAGACCGCTCTCGACCTCGCGCAGGAACACGGCTTGACCTCGGTCGAGGTCGCAACGGGGAACTGGTCGGAAGCGCCGCACGCCGACCTCGACACACTGGTCTCGTCCGCGGACGCGCGCGCCGAGTTCGCCGAGAAGATCTCCACCCGGGGTCTGACACTGAGCGCTCTGAATGCCAACGGCAACCAACTGCATCCCGTCACGGGAAAGGCGCATGACGCCGTCATCCGGAAGACCGTCGAACTCGCGAGCGCACTCGACGTCCCGACCGTCGTCCTCATGTCCGGACTGCCGGACGCGAAAGGTGACACCAACCCGAACTGGATCACCACGGCGTGGCCGCCGGAGAACCTCGATGTTCTCGCCTATCAGTGGAACGAGGTCGCAATTCCTTACTGGAAGGAACTCGCGGCATTCGCCCGCGACCACGACGTCAAGCTCGCTGTCGAACCGTGCGGAGGCCAGCTCGTGCACAGCGCTTCGGCGATGCTCCGGCTGATCGACAGCGTGGGCGACGACGTGGTGGGGGCAAACCTGGACCCGTCCCACCTGATGTGGATGGACGCCGACATCCCCACCGTCATTCGCGCTCTCGGAACGTCAATCTTCCACGTCCACGCGAAGGACATTCGCATCAACTCCTGGACAGCGCAGCGCGACGGACTCCTCGACACCGGGCCCCTGACCGATCCGCTGGGGCGGGCCTGGAACTACGTCACCCTCGGTCTCGGCCACCCGGACGGCGCCATGTTCTGGGCGGATTTCGTCTACAACCTTCGCGCGGTCGGATACGACGGCACTCTCAACATCGAGCACGAGGACGCACTCGTCAATTCCCTCGAAGGCGTCGGCCGGGCGGCGACCCTCCTGAAGCAGGTTGCCCTCGTCGAGGCACCCGACTGGACTCCGGCGAAAATCTGACAGCTCGGACCATATACGCCGGTAGTGCCGGAATGTTCCACTTCCGTTGTCGACGAAGTCGTTACACGTGCTACGGAAGGCGCTCGCCCCATTCGCAAGCACATCGTGGCCCCGTCCTGACCGCACCGCGCGCAATGCACGGGGAGCCGCCCGCGGCCGAGGAAGAGGGGGGCGTCCCCGGCCACGAGCGACGGACGGCCTCCCAGCCGAGGGGGACCGGTCAGGGGGCCTGGCTGCCACTCGGGGCCGTCGAGCCCGGGGCAGCGTGGATGCCGGGTACCCGCCGATGTGCGGGGCTACTCGGTTCGGGGAGGAAAAGTTTCGCCCGAGTGTCGACGCTGCCCGCGACAGTCTGACCTGCGAAGATCATCCGTCATCCGAGCGATGCAGTCGGTGCTCCCCGGTGTCGGAGGCTTCGTCGCCCCCTGACCGGGAATCCCGAGAAAAACTCCGCCCCCGATTGGGTCGTAAGCCGGCCATCTGATGGGGCGGTCGGCGATATCCTTGGGTATCTCCGCGAGAGGCCGGCAGTGGTGCATTTCTTCGACAGTGGCTCGGATCGGCAGAATCGATCCAGTCGATGACCGACAACGATCCCTTCGCGACGCAACGCGACGCGTCGGGTTCCGTCACGGCGGATCTGGCAGCCGCCGGATTCGAGGACGCACAAGAGATCGGCCGCGGCGGTTTCGGCGTCGTCTACCGCTGCACCCAGGCGGCGCTCGACCGCACCGTTGCGGTCAAGGTCCTCACCACAGACCTCGACGAGCAGAACCGGGAACGGTTCGTGCGTGAGCAGCGCGCGGCGGGCAGGCTGACCGGACACCCCAACGTCGTCAATGTCCTCCACGTCGGCGTCACCGACAACGGTCGGCCGTATATCGTCATGCCTTACCACGCCCAGGACTCCCTCGACGCGCGGATCCGGCGCCACGGGCCACTTCCGCTGGACGAAGCGCTGCGACTCGGGGTGAAGATGGCCGGTGCCCTCGAGACTGCCCACCGCCTCGGAATCCTTCACCGCGACGTCAAGCCCGGGAACATCCTGCTCACCGATTACGGCGAGCCGGCACTGACGGATTTCGGCATCGCCCGTATCGCCGGCGGATTCGAAACCACCGCCGGCGTCGTCACGGGGTCGCCGGCGTTCACCGCCCCTGAGGTGGTGACCGGCGAACCCCCGAGTGCTGCTGCCGATGTGTACGGGCTCGGGGCCACGTTGTTCGCTGTGATGACCGGTCACGCTGCGTTCGAACGCCGTAGTGGGGAGCAGGTGGTGGCCCAGTTCCTGAGGATCGCCGCCGAGCCTGGTCCGGACCCACGGGAGCACGGTGTTCCCGAGGACGTCAGCACGATCATCGAACGTGCCATGGCCGGCGCCCCGGAGGGCCGCCCATCCGCCACGGAACTTGGTCAGCAACTCCGAGCATCTCAACGTCTCCATGGCTTCCCCCTCGACGCGATGGCACTGAACACCGAACCGGAAGACGTGCAACGAAAGGAGGACGTGATGGCGCCGGCTAACCAACTCGTCTCCCATGCACACGAATTCTTTCGCGAAGTGACAAGTTTCGTCGGACGCCGAAATGAAGTAGCCGCTGTCAAGGCGCGTCTGTCGGATTCTCGGATAGTGACGCTTACCGGATTCGGTGGGGTGGGTAAAACACGGCTGGCATGCCGCGTCGCCGCGGAAGTGCGCAGAACCTACACCGACGGCGTCTGGTTTGTGGATCTCGCCGCGATCTCCAGTCCAGACCTTGTCGTCAGCGCAATTACCGAGGCGCTCGACATCCGAGACGGAATGACTGCGGATGGCACTCACTACTTGTTTGAATTCCTCGGTGAAAGACATGCACTCATCGTCTTGGACAACTGCGAGCACTTGATCGAGGCGTGCGGAACAATCACCGCCGAGATTGCTCGGCGGGCGGACCGCGTGCGGATCCTGGCAACCAGTCGGGAGCCTCTCGGCGTGCTGGGGGAGACCGTGTTCGAGGTACCTCCCATGTCGGTTCTGAATGAAGCTCAGCTCGCCGAGGGACAAGAAGGCACGAGCTTTCATTCCGAGGCGGTCGACCTTTTCGAGCAACGCGCTGCATCTGTCGTCCCCGGATACACCCTCGACGACGAGAGCCGCCTGGGGGTTGCCCGTCTGTGCCAGCGGCTGGACGGCATCCCTCTGGCTATCGAACTCGCCGCGGTCCGGATCAGATCACTTCCCCTCGACCGCGTCCTGTCCCGGGAGGGCGCACTTTTCGATCTGTTGACTCGGGGAAACCGTGGCGGACCGGTGCGGCATCAAACGCTGCGTGGCGCCATCGATTGGAGCTTCAATCTGTGCGCGCCGGAGGAACAAGTCCTGTGGGCGCGGCTGTCGGTATTCGCGGGCGGCTTCGATTTCGATGCGGTCGAGAGGGTGTGCACTGATCCGGACATTGTTCCGGACGCCTTTGACGTAATCTCCAGTCTCGTTGAAAAATCGGTCATTTCCACCGTTCAGTCCGGATCCACGGTTCGATACAAACTATTGGAAAGCATCAAGGACTACGCGGCCGAGAAACTTGCCGAGCAAGGCGACGAGGAAACGTGGCACCGGAGTCATCGAGACTATTTCCTGCGTTTGTCGGAACGCAGCGAGGGTCAGTCCCAGGGATCAGGTCAGCTGGAATGGAACCGTCGTCTCCGGCACGAGCGGGCGAATCTGCGGGCGGCGCTCGAGTACTGCCTGTCCACCCCTGGGGAGGCGCGAGCCGGTCTCCGGATGGCGGGTGCGCTGTGGTTCTTCTGGAACGCCAGTGGCCTGCTGCGCGACGGGCGGTACTGGCTGAACCGAGCCTTGGAGGCCGACCGGCAGCCGAGCAGCGAGAGGGCGAAAGCGCTCTGGGTGATCGGTTGGTACGCGATGGTTCAGGGCGATATCACGACCTCCAAGCGCTATTTGCTGGAATGCAGCGCTGTCGCCGATTCGATCGGTGATCGAACCGCGCAGGCGTTTGCGCTTCAGTTCCGGGGCGCGGCGGAGGAGATTGACGGAAATCTCGAAGTAGCGTTAGAGCTTCTCACTGCGGGCATGTCACATCACGCCGAGTCAGGGGAAGTCAATTCCCTGACACTCCTCGGCGGCGCGCAACTGGCCTTCGTGCACTGCCTGTCCGGAAACTTGGAACAATCACTTGCCTCGGCGGACGAAACCATCGCCCTGGGCAAGTCGCTGCGGGAGCGCTTCTCGACTTCATGGGCGCTGTGGGCGCGCGGACTTACCCTGTGGACCAAGCGCGAGTACGCACAAGCATCGGACTCGTTGAAAGAAGCGATCGAACTGAAGCAGTCACTGAGCGACTGGTTGGGCGTGAGTGCATGCACCGAGATTCTGGCGTGGATCGCGATCGAGGAAGGAAACCCCGTTCGATCCGCACGCCTGCTCGGTGTCGGGCGCACACTGTGCGGCGAGATGGGGAGCTCTCCACTCTTCGGAAACGAAACGTTGGTCCGCACACGGACTCGTTACGAGAAACGCGCCCAGCAGCTGCTTGGTGACTCTGCGTTCGAGAGGGAATCTCGGGCTGGTGAAGGCCTCGAACACCTCGCGTCGATCGAATTCGCGCTGCAAAAGCGCACGTCCAAGCCGGCGGTGCCCGCCACTCCCTCAGCGAACGTGAAACTCACCCCTCGCGAGAAGGAAGTGGGAAAGCTGGTGGCCGAGGGACTCACGAACAAGGAGATCGCGGAAAGATTGGTCATCTCGCCCCGTACCGCAGAAGGACATGTAGACCGCATCCTCACGAAGACCGGGCATCGATCCCGCGCGCAGCTTGCCGCCTGGATCGCCCGCGAAGAGAGCATCGATTCCCGAAAGCCGTAGTTCGGGCAGTGCCCCCCACTGCCTAGTGGCACCCTGCCCTGATTCCCATGGGGCGGTCCGATCTCTGATCGGTTGATGCCGCCTGCCGCAGTGCCCTTCCGAACAGACCGGTCGGCTCTCTTCCTCGGAGTACCTGCGTAGGAAATGCGGGTAGTGAAGCACGTAGATCACCGCCGTCCCACGCGCCGCGCAATTGCGAGTCTTATCGGCATGAACAGCACACACCTCCACCGAAACAACTCACACACCAGCATCTCCTCCTGGAAGCGGTTCGCCACGGCCGCAGTCGCCACCGCCGCACTCGGCATCATCCCCGCCGGCGCCGCAGCCGCCACCCCCGCCGCCGCCCATGACATTCCCCGCGACCACGACAACACCATGCAGCAGCAGCGTCAGCACGACCGGCAACGCGATCAAAGGCAGGACCGCCGCGCCGAAACCACCTTCGGCGACCGAATCCTCACCGGCTGGCACAGCGGCGGCGACAGCAGCAGCACCCCAATGTAGGCAGTCGCACCGTCGATCGCCCCAGGGGAGCCGCCGAACGTCAGTACTCCCCCATCCCTCACCCCACTGTCACCACCCACCAGAGAAATCCCCCAGAAGGAGTCATGAGCATGACCGAAACCCGCACCACCGAGGCGACCACCACCGCGACGGTCACGACCGTCGACATGAAACTCGAGGTGCTCGTCCTCCCCGTCTCCGACATGGATCGTGCCACCGAGTTCTACACGAAACTCGGCTGGCGACACGACTTCACACCGCCCGGTTCCGGCGTCGTCCAGTTCACCCCGACCGGCGCCGACACCTCGATCCACTTCGGCACCGGCCTGACCACCGCCGCACCCGGCTCCGCCGCAGCCTTCCTGATCGTCTCCGACATCGGCGCCGCCCACCGACAGCTGATCGCCGCCGGAATCGATGTCAGCGACATCTTCCACTACACCGCGAACGGCCCGGTCCCCGGACCGGACCCCGACCATTCCAGCTACAACTCGTACGCCACCTTCCAGGATCCCGACGGCAACACCTGGAAGCTGCAGGAAGTCACCACCCGGCTGCCCGGTCGCATCGACTCCGCCGCAACAGTATTCAGTTCCCACCGCGACCTGATGAATGCGCTTTTCCGCGCGGCCATCGCCCACGGTGAACACGAGAAGCGCAACGGCGGACAGTACGACGAGAACTGGCCCGACTGGTACGCCGCCTACATGGTCGCCGAACAGGCCGGGACAGAGCTGCCCACCTAACGCTCCCTCAACCCCAGAGGTTGGTCTGATCTGTTCACCGCGTAGGTGAACAGATCGGATGAGCCAGAGGCACCAATCCACTCAAGAGCGATTCTCGACCACCCATCAACACAGCAAGGACCTACCCCACATGTCTGTCACATCCGAAGTTGCGATCCGGCCGTTCACATTCGAGTTCCCTGAGACCGAACTCGAGGAGCTGCGCCAGCGCATCGCGGCCACACGCTGGCCCGACAAGGAGACCGTCGCAGATCAGTCGCAGGGCGTGCCGCTCGCGACGAGCCAGGCACTCGCGCAGTACTGGGCGTCAGATTATGACTGGCGCAAGGTCGAGGCGAAGCTGAACGCTTTGCCGCAGTTCATCACAGAGATCGATGGGCTCGACATTCACTTCATTCACATTCGCTCGAAGCACGAGGACGCGTTGCCGCTCATCGTCACGCACGGGTGGCCCGGGTCGATCATCGAGCAGCTGAAGATCATCGAACCGCTGACCGATCCCACCGCTCACGGTGGTGACGCATCGGACGCTTTCCATCTGGTGATTCCGTCGGGGCCCGGCTACGGGTTCTCGGGCAAACCGACCAGCACCGGCTGGGGCCTCGATCGCATCGCACGCGCCTGGATCGAGCTGATGAAGCGCCTCGGATACACGCAGTACGCGGCCCACGGCGGAGACTGGGGTGCGATCGTCACGGAACTGATGGCTCTACAGGCGCCGCCGGAACTGCTCGGCATTCACACCAACATGGCTAGCGTGGTTCCACCCGAGATCGACCAGGCGCTCCGCACCGGCAACCCACTGCCGTCCGATCTCTCCGACGACGAAAAGGCCGCCTCCGACCAGCTGGCCTTCTTCTACCAGCACATCGGCTACGCCGTGGAGATGGGGACGCGCCCACAGACACTGACAGGATTGGCGGACTCGCCCGTCGGACTGGCAACGTTCATGCTCGACCACGACGCGAAGAGTTTGGAGCTGATCTCCCGGGCCTTCGCCGGACAGCCCGAAGGCCTGACGCGAGACGACGTCCTCGACAACATCACGCTGTTCTGGCTGACGAACACCGCGGTGTCTGCAGCTCGCCTCTATTGGGAACTCACATCCCCGGCGTTCCTCGCCACCCGGGGCGTCTCCATCCCGGTTGCCGTGAGCGTCTTTCCCGACGAGCTCTATCAGGCACCGCGCAGTTGGACAGAGAAGGCGTATCCCAACCTCGTCCACTACAACAAGCTCGACAAGGGCGGGCACTTCGCGGCCTGGGAACAGCCACAGCTCCTGGCAGAAGAGATTCGCGTGGGCTTGCGGTCGCTTCGATAGCCGACCGTAGTCGGACGTGTGCACCTGCCCACGTCCTGCCGCGGGGGGCCCGGGGGGGGGACGCCCGCCCCCCCCGCGCCCCCCCCGCGCCGGCCCCCCCCGGGCGGGCGCCCCCCCCCCCCCCCCAAGGGGGGGCGGGGACAAACCCAAACGAATAAAAACAATT